>NZ_JBMDWU010000339.1:0-32484 GCF_048594385.1 Micromonospora sp.
GCGGGGGGGGGGGGGGCGGCGCGCCCGCCCCCGGGGCCCCCCCCCCCCCCGCGGGCCGGGGGGGGCCGCGGCCCGCGCGCCCCCCCCCGGCCGTTCGCCGTCGACAGGTCGGAGCGGGATTCACGGAATCGTCAACCGGCACGGCGGCATCATCTTGTGACATCGTCGTACGTCACTAATTCACGACAAATGACGGCGGGGTGAAAACAACCGACGCCATCCGCCGACCGAAGGCTCGACGGGTAGTGCAGATACTTTGACAGAGGCGCACAAGCTGCCCATCATCCGCACAACCGAATAACTGCCATAACTGGCCGTATTTGAATCCTTGCTTTCCGCACACGACATTGTTAGCCTCGTACGCACCCCGCTCCCCATTGCGGGTCGAAATTGTCACCCGGATCACGCGAACTCGTACCGGAAGATCTCGCACACGGATTTGGGAAAAACATGGAAACTGTGCGGCCGATGCCATGACAGCCACTCCCACCGCAGCGGTACAGCCGGGCGAGAGTTCCCACCGGGGCGGCGATTTCCACCGCTACTGGATCGCCGGGGCGATCGACCAGATCGGATCGCAGGCCACCGGCATCGTGCTCCCGCTGCTCACCCTGGCCGTGACCCGGTCACCGGCGGCGGCCGGGCTGGTGGGCGCGCTGGCCCTCACCGGTCGCCTCGTCGCCGCGCCGGTGGCGGGGGTGTTGGCCGACCGGCTGCCGCGCAAACGCATGATGGTCGTCTCGCTGCTGGTCGCGGCCGGCGCGATGACCGCGATCCTCGTCTCCGTCGCGGCCGGCGTGCCGACCCTCGGGCTGCTGGCCGCCGCCGCGTTCGTCGAGGGGGTCGCACAGAGCGGTTACGAGGCCGCCGGTTCCGGCGCGATCCGGCGGCTGCTGCCCGCCGACGACCAGAAGGCGCTGGCCCGGCTGGAGGCCCGCAACAACGCCGCCCGGATCGTCGGCCCACTGCTCGGCGGCGCGCTCTACCAGCTCGCCCGCTGGCTGCCGTTCCTGGCGGACGTGGTGTCCTACCTGGTCGCGGCGGGTCTGGTGGCCACCATCCGCACCGACCTCACCCCCGAACGCAGGGAGCGCACCTCGTTCCGCACCGACCTGCGGGAGGGGCTGCGGTTCGTCTGGCGGCAGCCGTTCCTGCGGTTCGTGACGATCTGGGCGGCCGGCATCAACGTCACCTTCGGCGCGCTGGTCTACTACGCCATCCTGACCGCCGGCCGGCAGGGCGCACCGGCCGCGTCGATCGGCCTGATTCTCACCATCGCCAGCGTCGGCGGCCTCGCCGGCGCGCTGGCCGCCCCGATGGTCTTCAGCCGGGTCCGGCCGGTCACCGTCATCGTGTTCGCCTCGTGGGCCATGGTCGGGCTGGTCGTCGCGATGTCCCAGGCCCGGCAGACCTGGAGCTACGGCCTGCTGTTCGGGCTGGTCTTCCTGCTCAGCCCGCTGCTCGGGGTGATCTTCCAGTCCCGGGTGATCGCGTTGACTCCCGACGGGCTCCAGGGTCGGGTGGCCACCGTGATGGGCACCGTCGGCGAGGTGCTCCAGACGCCCGCACCGCTGCTGGCCGGGGTGCTGGTCGCCTGGTACAGCCCCGCCACGGTCGCCCTGGTGTTCGCCGCCGCGCTGGCGCTGCTGGCCACGTACACCACCCTCGTCGTGCGCCAGCTCCGCGCCGGCTCCGGCGCGACGGCCGGCACCGACGACGGCGTCGCCGCCGACGGCGACGCCGGGGCCAGCTCCGACCCCGAGGAGGCCCACCGATGAGTCGCGGCCACCGGCTCTTCTACCCGGCGCAGCCGGTCGTCGCCGAACACGCGCCGCACCGGGCCGACTACGTCGGCGACGCCGACGGCCGCTGCGAGATCCTGGCCTGGGACCGGGCCGCCGGCACCGCCCGGCAGGTGACCGACCGCCCGGCCGGCACGGTCCGGGCGGCGCTCGACCCGGCGGGGGCCACCATCTGGTGGTTCGACGACGATCTCGGCGGCGTGGGCACCTGGCGGACCTGCGACTTCGACCGGCCCGACCGGTCGGTCGAGGCGCTGCCGTCGGTGCTGCCCGGCCGGCACGCCGGCATCGCGATGGAGGCCGACGGCACCACCGCCGTCGGCCTCTCCTACGACGGCGGGATGACCGTCTTCCTGCGCACCGGCGACGGTCGGGTCGACGAACGCGTCCACGTCGGCGGCTACGCCTACCTGGTCGACCTCGACCCGGCCGGGCGGCTGCTGGTGGTCGGCGGCGACGCCGCCACCGATCCGGCGGTCACGGTGTTCACCGCCGACGGCACCCGGGTGGCGGGCATCCCCGGTGGGCCGGACCGTCGGGTGTGGGCGCTCGGCTTCGCACCGGGCGTCGACCCGGCCCGGCTGCTGCTGGTGGTGGAGGACGAGGGGGGTTACCTCCCGGCCACCTGGACCGCCGCCGAGGGGGTGGTGCGGCACGAGTGGTGCCGCTTCGACACCGAGATCACCGCCGGCTGGTTCCCCGACGGGCAGCGGCTGCTCGTCCGGCAGGACCGGCACGCCCGCACCCTGCTGCACGAGGTGGACCTCGCCGCCCGCACCCGGGCGGTGGTCGACACCCCGCCGGGCAGTGTCCTGGACGCCGCGGTCTGGCCCGACGGTGACGTCGCGTACGTGTGGACCGACTCGGTGACCCCGCCGCAACTGCGCTCCGTGCGGGGGGTGGAGCTGCCCGAACCCCCCGGCGGCCGGCCCGATCCGGGCGGACCGGACGCGGTCGCGGCACCGGCGGACTACCGCCGCGAGGAGATCCGGGTGCCCGGACCCGGCGGCGCGATCCCTGCCCTGGTGGCCCTCCCGGCCGACCGGGAGGGCCCCCGGCCGGCCGTCTTCCTGGTCCACGGCGGGCCGTTCCAGCACGCCCGCGACGCCTACGACCCGCTGGTCGAGATCCTGGTCAGCACCGGCTGCGCGGTGGTCCGGGTCAACTACCGGGGCTCCAGCGGGTACGGCGCGGCCTGGCGCAACGACTTCTCCGCCGGGGTCGGCCTCACCCAGTTGGAGGACCTCGCCGCGGTCCGCGCCCACCTGGTCGCCGAGGGGGTCGTCGAGGACCGGCGCACCGCCCTGTGGGGCACCTCGTGGGGTGGCTACCTGACCCTGCTCGCGCTCGGCCGGCAACCGGAACTGTGGCGGCTCGGGATCGCGATCAGCCCGGTCGCCGACTACGTCGCCGCGTTCGAGGCGGCCACCCCGGCGCTGCGGGCGCTGGACGTGCTGCTGTTCGGCGGCACCCCGCAGGAGGTGCCGCAGCGCTACGCCCGCTCCTCGCCGGTCACCTACGTCGACCGGGTCCGGGCACCGGTGCTGCTGGCCGTCTCCACAGGTGACGTGCGCTGCCCGCCGGCGCCGGTGGAGCGCTACGCGCGGCTGCTGGCCGAGCGCCGCGTCCCGCACCAGGTGGTCCGGCGGCGGGCCGGACACGAGGACTTCGACGCGCAGAGCCACCTGGCTCTGATGCAGACCGTGCTGCTGTTCATGCAGCGGCACTTCGACGGCGTGCAGGACGAAGGCACCCCGGTCGCGCTCGCGATGGCGCGACCGGTGGGCTGACCCCGGCACGTGACCCGGTCCCCGCGATACGGAGAGGAGGTGAACGACATGCGCAAGAACGTTGTCGAGAACGACCCGATCAACGGCAACCGCGACCAGCTTCGGGCCTCGAACGTCACGGTCACGGTCACGGTCAAGGTCAGCTTCTAGCGGCCGTACGGGGTGTGGGCCATCCGCCCAGGCAGGTGGCCCGCGCCCCGTATCCCCGTCATCCGGTGCCCGGACATCACGAGAAAGGAGAGTTCACGTGCGGGTTCTGCTGGTCAATACGCCCTGGACTTCCATAGACGTCCCCTCGTTGGCGGTTGGAATCCTCACCAACAGTGTCCGCCAGAAATTGCCGGATGCCGAGGTGGAGGCCGTCCACGCGAATCTCGACTTCGTCGACTGGGTGGTCGACCGGACGGAGTTCGGGCTGAGCGACTATTACTACTACTCGTTGTTCACCTATTTCGCCGGCTGCGGCGACTGGGTCTTCTCCTCCGCGCTGTACGACGATCCGCAATGGCGGGTGAAAGAGTTCACGGACCGGGTGCGGACCCAGATGACGGAGCGGGAACTTGCGCTCAACCTGGAGCTGCACCGGTTGGCGCCGGAGTTCGTCGCCGAGCTGGCCGACCGGATCGTCGCCCGGGAACCCGACGTGGTCGGCTTCACCTCCACGTTCCAGCAGAACGCCGCCGCGCTCGCCACGGCCCGGGCGGTCAAGAAGCGGGCGCCCGGCATCCGTACGGTGATGGGCGGTGCGAACTGCGACGGCGAGCAGGGCGCCGCGATCCACCGCAACTTCGCGTTCGTCGACTACGTGGTACGTGGCGAGGGCGAGGCGGTGTTCCCCCGGCTGCTCGCCGCGATCGGCGCGACCCTGCCGGCAGCCGGCGCGACGCCGCCGACCGCCGACCCGACGCCACCGGCGGCCGGCGCGGCGGTACCGGCGGACGCGCTGACCGGCATCGAGGGTCTGTGCTGGGCCGACGCCGACGGTCGTTCGGTGGCGAACCCGATGAGCAGCAAGCCGCTGCCGCCGGCCGAGATCGTCGCCCCGGACTACGGGGGCTACTTCGAGCGGCTGGCCGCCTCCCGGGCCCGCAACTGGGTCGAGCCCCGGCTGGTCGTCGAGGGCGCGCGGGGCTGCTGGTGGGGCGAGAAGCACCACTGCACGTTCTGCGGCCTCAACGGTTCGTTCATGCAGTTCCGCAGCAAGCACCCGGGCAGGTTCTACGACGAGATCATCGAGTTGGTCGAGCGGCACCAGGTGCTGGACATGTTCGTCGTGGACAACATCCTCGACATGAGCTACGTGACCTCGCTGCTGCCCCGGCTCACCGAATCCGGCTACGACCTGCGGTTGCAGTACGAGATCAAGTCGAACATGAAGGGCCCGCAGGTGCAGGCGTTGGCCGACGCCGGCCTGGTCAGCGTGCAGCCCGGCATCGAGAGCCTGAGCAGCCGGGTGCTCAAGCTGATGGACAAGGGGGTCAGCGGCTGCCTCAACATCCGGATGCTGCGCGACGCCGAGACCAGCGGGATCACCATCGCCTGGAACTACCTGTACGGGTTCCCGGGCGAGACCGACGCCGACTACCTGCCGGTCATCGAGCAGATGCCGGCCCTGCACCACCTGTGCCCGGCCGACGGCAGCACCCGGATCGCCATCGAGCGGTTCAGCCCGTTCTTCGTCCGCCCCGAACTCGGCTTCACCGACCTGCGGCCGGCGGCGCAGTACCGGCTGATCTACGACCTGCCCGAGTCGGAGCTGATGGACCTGGCGTACCTGTTCGACGTCCCGCCGCAGGGCATCGACGGCGAGACGGCCGACCGGCTGGACCGGGCGGTCACGCAGTGGCAGCACGAGTACGCCCGCAGCCGGCTCACCCACCACGACCTCGGCGACGAGATCGTGCTGGTCAGCCGGCGCAAGCACTTCGACTGGCACGTGCTGCGGCTGACCGACCCGGTCGAGGTGGCCGTCTTCCGGCAGCTCGACCAGCCGCACGGCATCGCCGCGTTGAGCCGGCGGCTGTCGGTCGACGAGCCGGTCCTTACGGCGTTGCTGCGGCGCTGGCGCGATCTCGGCCTGGTCTACGAGGACGCGGGGCAGTTCATCCAGATCGCCCCCCAGGCGATGAACCAGGATCTGCTGCGCATCGACCACCTGCACCTGGAACGTGCAGCCGCGGAGACCAGGGCCGCCGCCGAGGCGGGCGAGCCGGCCGTGCTCACCGCGGTCTGAGGGGAGGCAACGTGTCCACCACCGACACCGGTCCGCGGCCCATCCTGGTCGGTCTCGCCCGGGACCACGATCCGGCCGTCCTGTCCATTCCCGGTATGACCATCGGTCCGGCCGAGCTGCGCGAGCCGGCCGCGGACGCGGTCGCCCGCTGGCGTGCCGAGGGGGTGCGCCGGGTCGACCTTCCCGACGCGGTGGACCTGACGGTCACCGGGGACGACGCGACGGCCGTCGACACGGTCCGCCGGCTGGTGCTGGTCCGGGAGCTGACCAGCCACGGCATCGCCGTGGACTGGCGGCTGCGGCTGCCCGGCGTCGAGGCCGACGAGTGGCTCCCGTACAGCCACCTGCGGGCGCCGGTCGAGTTGCTTCCCGCGCCCGGCGGCGAGGGTGAACCGGTCGCGCAGCTCGACGCCTGGGCCAGGGGTTTCTACTTCGACAAGTGCACCTACCGTCGGGGTCCCGGGTTCGTCCAGGTACGGGACCGCCGCTCCGGTCGGTTGAACCTGCTGACCATCGACGATCCGGCCTACCTGGCGGTGCTCGACCGGTTGTTGGACGGTGCCGCCGTCACGGAGGTCGACCTCGCCATCGCCCGGGACTTCGGCGCGGAGGGTCTGGTCACGAAGATCGGCGAGCTGCTGGTGTGGCTGCCGCACCGGCTGCGCCGCTGGCCCCTGCCGTCGATGGTGATCTGAGCGTCCGACGCCCCACCCGCCCGTCCACCGCCCGCACCCCCGGGCCGGTGGGCGGGCGGTCTCGCGTTCTGCCCGGCTGGTGGTTCCCGAAAGTTTCGGGTATACAGGGGAGGCGGCCCCTTCGCGGCCGAATTAACACATGCCCTTCGCGGGCCCATCTCGGTGACAGCCGACGTCAAACCGTCGAAATCCGCCCCGCGTCCGACCGCTGCTCAGGACGATGTTTCGGGAAGATTTCCGAAACTTGTTGACAGGTGGAGTACCGACACCCTACCGTCGCCATCGACGGCACTCGATGCTGTCGACACCACCCACCGCGACCCGTCCCCCCGGTTCTGCTGGACGACCGGCCCACCACCGCGTGGTGGCACACCGTATGACCGGCTGCCGCACCTGGCCACGGACAGTCCACCGGGTCGTACCGCGTCGCTGGCGTCCGCCAGCTGTCACGAGGAGGAACACGTACATGAGCGACACCTCGACCCGACCGCGAAGGAGCGGTCGCCTGCGGCTGCTGCTCAGCGCCGCGTGCGCCGCGGCGCTCGCCGTCACCGGCACGTTCATCGCCTCGCCCAACGCGTACGCGGAGAACGACCGGACCCTCACCTCCAACCTCACCGGCACGCACAACGGCTACTTCTTCTCGTTCTGGAAGGACAGCGGCAACGCCAGCATGACGCTGCGCGCCGACGGCCGCTACAGCAGCAGCTGGGACCGGAGCACCAACAACTGGGTCGGCGGCAAGGGCTGGGCCACCGGCACCCGGCGGACGGTCAGCTACTCGGGCAGCTACAACCCGGGCAACAACAACACCTACCTCGCCCTGTACGGCTGGACCCGCAACCCGCTCATCGAGTACTACGTCGTCGAGAACTTCGGCAGCTACAACCCGAGCAGCGGCGCCACCCGGATGGGCACGGTGACCACCGACGGCGGCACCTACGACATCCTGCGCAGCCTGCGGGTCAACGCCCCGTCGATCGACGGCAACCAGACGTTCTACCAGTACTGGAGCGTCCGGCAGCAGAAGCGCAGCAGCGGCACCATCACCACCGCCAACCACTTCGACGCCTGGGCCCGCGCCGGCCTGAACCTCGGCACCAACCACAGCTACCAGATCATGGCGACCGAGGGCTACCAGAGCCAGGGCAGCTCCGACATCACTGTCCGCGAGGGTGGCAGCGGCAACCCGACCAGCGGGCCGACCGGCAACCCGACCACCCCGCCGGCCGGCGGCAACTGCACCGCGGTGCTCTCGGCCGCCGAGCAGTGGGGTGACCGGTTCAACCTGAACGTCGCGGTCAGCGGCACCAGCAACTGGGTGGTCAGTCTCGGGCTGAACGGCGGCCAGAGCATCCAGAACAGCTGGAACGCCTCGGTCAGCGGCACGAGCGGCACCGTCACCGCCAGGCCGAACGGCAACGGCAACAACTTCGGCATCACCATCATGGCGAACGGAAACTGGACCTGGCCCACGGTCAGCTGTCGAACGGCCTGACCCCGACCAGTTCCTGAGCGCACGCGACGGCGGGCGGTCCCGGTGACACCGGGACCGCCCGCTTGCTGCGTCAGGTGGGGCTGCTCAGCCGCGTATCCACTGCTGGTTGCTGCCACCGTTGCAGGTCCAGAGCTGGACGGCGGACCCGTTGGCGGTGGCCCCGCCGTTGATGTCCAGGCACAGCCCCGAGGCGACCCCGACGATCGTGCCGTCGGCGTTGAGCCGCCACTGCTGGTTGGTGCCGCCGGTGCAGCTCCAGATCCGGGCCCGGGTCCCCGACGCGGCGCTCGCCACGTCCAGGCACTTGTTGCCGTAGACGGTGAGCTGGTTGGTCGAGGTGAGCGACCAGCGCTGGTTGGCGCCGCCGTTGCAGTCCCAGATCTGCACCACCGCGCCGTCGGTCTGGCTGGCCCCGTTGACGTCGAGGCACCGGTTCGAGCCCGCGCCCCGGATCTCACCGGTCGGGGTGCCCGGGGAGCCGACGGCGGTCACCGAGAGGTTGTCGAACTGGGCGGTGACGCCCTGGCCGGTGCCGTACCCGATCTGGCCGGCGACCCAGGTGGAGTCGGTGGCCGTGCCGACGGTGGTGCCGTCGATGGCGGCGGTCAGGGTGCTGCCGTTGAGCGTGAACGACAGGTTGTGCCACCGCCCGGTGCCCAGCGCCGAGGTGTTGCCGCTGGCCAGGGTGCGCCAGTTGCCGCTGGTGTTGTTGCTGCGGATCGACCAGGCCCCGCCGTCGGTGACCCGGAAGTAGTACCCGTTCATGTTCTGCGGGCCCTGGTGGTTGTAGGTGTTGCCGCGCCCGATGAGCTGCGCGTAGCCGGACTTCTCCAGCAGCACGTCGGAGGAGACCGTGTAGTTGCGCCAGGTCAGGTCGCCCAGCAGGGTGTACGGCTCGGCCTGGCCGGAGGTCCAGTAGATCGGTGCCTGCTCGGACATCTGCCGCACGCACTGCCCGCTGCGACCGGCGGCGCACCCGGCGATCTCGAACGAGCCCTGCTGGTCCATCAGGTACCGCGCCTCGCGGCCGGTGGCGTACGAGTCGAAGGTGTCGGTGTACGGCAGCTTCAGGTTGCCCTGCGCCGGGCTGGCCGCCGTGCCCTTGCCCTGCCCGCTGGTGGTGGTGATGCTGTAGACGTAGCCGGGCTGGACGGTGAGCGAGAAGCGCCCGCCGCTCGGGGTGATGTCGCTGCCCCGCACGAAGTGGTCGGCGGTGTTGTTGGAGCGTACGTTCGTCGACCAGACCCGTACCGTGCCGGTGGACAGGCCGCCGGTGACGGTGAAGTCGAGGGTCTGCGCGCCACCGGCGTCCATCGTCTCGATGATGGTGCTGTAGTCGCTGTTGTTGGTGGACTTCAGCGAGACGTAGCTGCCGTTGTTACGGTTGCCGCCGATGTACCCGCTCGACGCGTCGAGGTAGCGCCAGCCCGGTGCGGTGAACTGGGTGGTCTGCGCCATCACCCAGGCGTTCTTGCCGATCGAGTAGGCGCCGGACCACGGCTGCTGGGCCACCGCCACGCCCGTGGTCGCCCACGGGATGTTCGGGGTGATGGCGGCGATGACCGGCCAGTTGATGTACGCGGTCATCTTGCCGTCGAGGTAGCCCCGGTTGATGCCCCGGGCGAGCGCCTGCGCGCCCGCGTTGTAGTCGTCGGAGCCGTTCTCGCTGGCCCACAGCGACTTGCCGGTGGACACCGCGTTGTTGGAGCTGGGACAGCTGGTCTGGGCGCTGCGGTAGCCGCAGACGTAGTGGCTGCCGAAGACCTGCACGGCGTTGCCGAAGGCCGGGTCGCGCAGCGACTCGTCGGCCGCGCCCCAACCGAAGTCGTCCGAGGCGACGATCTTGACGTTGCTGTAGCCGCGGGCGTTGAGGGTCGAGCGCAGGTTCTTGTACCAGGTGGCGTTGTACCCCTTCTCGTTCCACCCGCCCAGGTAGTTGATGGTCAACCCGTGGGTGCCCGCGCAGTCCAGCCAGGCCACCAGGTAGTCGATCGAGTCGTTGGACCAGAAGTTGCCGTTGCCGATCCAGCCGGGCGCGCCCCAGGCCAGGCCGACCAGGGCGATGTTGGGGTTGCGGGCCCGGGCCTGCTCCATCATCCACCACTCGTAGCCCCGGTTGCAGTTGATGCTGCCCCGGGTGTGCTCGTGGCTGGGCTCGGCGCCGGAGGTGGAGTTGGTGTCGCCGCCGATCTCCACCTTCATCAGCTGCATCGCCGCGCCGTAGCCCGGCTTGAACAGGTAGTCCAGGATGTCGCTGCGCTGTGGCTCGGGGTAGTCGACGAGCAGCCGGCTGTTGCCGCCGCCACCGCTGACCGCGCCGATGCCGTCCAGCGCCCGGCCGCCGGACCCGCCGTTGATCGTGATCGCGGTCGCCGCCTGGGCGGGCGAGGCGAACCCGGTGAGCACGGCCGCCGCCGCGACCGTCGCCCCGAGCAACGATGCGGCCCACCGCCGGGGACGCCATCCGCTGTGCCATGGTCCGCGCGGTGCCCCGCCGCCACCCACACTCCATCGACGACTTGTTGAACTGAACATCTGACTCGCCTCCCCAGCCGGTCTCCGGCCCCGAAGCTCTCCGGCGCGGGACGGGACCCTGCCCGTGACCCACGCGGCCCTGACATCGTTGATCATCGATGATCAGACGTCACATGTTAGGCACCGTAACGCGCGCCGATCAACGTCGCCAGTGGAGTGAAACCGCCGATCAAGCCGCCTTTCGGCAACCACCACCGGCGGGGACTTTTGTAATGATCAGACGAATGTGCCGGCGTAGCCCCGCACCGGCAGGAGGCGGGCACACCGCCGACCCGGCCGTCGCCGGATCGGCGGCGGAGCGGGTCGGCGGCGTGGCGCGTCCGGGTCAGCCCGGCAGGACCAGCTGCGCCGGGGTCGAGCGGTGGGTGGTGGTGCCGTCACCCAACTGCCCGGACATGTTGTTGCCCCAGCACCACAGGCTCCCGTCGGTACGCACGCCGCAGCTGTGGTAGCTGACGGACAGGTTCTGCGTCCACGTGGTCAGGGTGCCGACGCGCAGCGGTGCGGACCGGTGGGTGGTGGTGCCGTCACCCAACTGTCCGAACCCGTTGTTGCCCCAGCACCACAGGCTCCCGTCGGTACGCAGCGCGCACGACGAGTCCACGCTGGCGTCCACCTTCGTCCAGGTGGTCGCGGTGCCGACCTGGATCGGGCTGGTCTGCACGCCGGTGCCGGCGCCGACCTGGCCGTACCCGTTCTCGCCCCAGCACCACAGCGTCCCGTCGGTACGGTTCGCGCAGGTGTGCGCGTGCCCGGCCGTCACGCCCGCCCACGAGGTCGCGGTGCCGACCTGCGCCGGGGTGGCCCGGTAGCCGAGGATGCCGACGCCGAGCTGCCCGTCGGTGCTGTCGCCCCAGCACCACAGGGTGCCGCCGGAACGCACGCCGCAGCTGTGCGCGTACCCGGTGGTGACGCTCGTCCAGGTGGTCTCGGTGCCCACCTGCACCGGGCTGGTCGCCCGGGAGGGGGACGTGCCGACGCCGAGCTGCGCGTTGCGGTTCAGGCCCCAGCACCACAGGGTGCCGGTGGTCTGCACGCCACAGGTGTGGTTGGCACCCGCGCTGACGCTGGCCCAGGTGGTGGCGGTGCCGACCTGCACCGGGGTGCTCCGGCTGGTGGTGGTGCCGTCACCGAGCTGCCCGCTGTAGTTGCCGCCCCAGCACCACAGCGTGCCGTCGGTGCGGATCGCGCAGGTGTTGCTGGTGCCGGCGTCGACCTTCGACCAGGTGGTGGCGGTGCCGACCTGCACCGGGGTGGTGCGGTTGGTGGTGGTGCCGTCACCGAGCTTGCCGCCGAAGTTGTCCCCCCAGCACCAGAGCGTCCCGTCGGTGCGGATCGCGCAGGTGTGCAGGTCACCGGTGGCGACCTGGGAGACCGTGGCGGCGGCGAGGGCGGCGTTGGACGCACCCCGCTCCGCGACGGTCGCACCCGCGACCGCCGCACCGGCCGAGAGGCCCACCGCGAGCGCGGCGGCCCCGAGCGAGACCGCTGCCGCGGCGCCGGCGGTGCGGGCCGCCCGTCGCCAGCGGGCCCGCAGCCGATTGTCCTGTTGTGCGTTCATGTTCTGTACTCTCCCCAGACGAACGTCGATTTCTGCACGGCGGAGGCAGCGTCGCCCCGGCGGGCCACCTCGACCCACCTCGTACAGCAGTGAGCCTATGCATTGAATCGCATCAATGCGAGGTCCCGCCGGGGCGACCTGGTACTACCGTTGTCCGCAGCTGACGTCCGAACGGCTCAGGTCCGGCTCCACCGTTGGCCGGCGCTGCCGTTGCAGTCCCAGATCTGGGTACGCGTGCCGTTGGCCGTACCACTGCCGACCACGTCCAGGCAGCGGCCCGAGCCGACGGCGGTGATCGTGCCGTCGGCGTTGAACCGCCACCGCTGGTTGGCCTGGCCGTTGCAGTCCCAGATGATCACCGAGCTGCCGTTGGCGGTCGCCGCGCCGTTGACGTCCAGGCACTTGCCGCCGAAGACCCGCAGCTCCTGGGCGGCCGTCGAGGTCCAGCTCTGGTTGGTCTGCCCGTGGCAGTCCCAGATGATCGCCGCCGAGCCGTTGGTCTGCGCGCCGCCGTTGACGTCCAGGCAGCGCCCGGAGGACGAGTTGCGCAGCGCGCCCGTGCCGCCCGGCGGCGGGGTGGTCGGGGGCGGGGTGGTCGGGTTGCCGGTCGGCGTCACCGTCGGGGTCGGCGTCGGAGTGGTGCCGCCGAACTGGGTGAAGAACCGCCACACCTCGCCCTTGGTCCAGGTCCGCACGCCACTGTCGCCACCACCGTCGACCGGGCCCGGGGTGTGCCCGCCGTCGAACGCGGCCCACACGACCGGGTAGCCGGAGCGGCAGCCGGAGTAGGTGGTGGTGATGTGGGTCAGGCTGCCGGCGCGCGGCTCGGGCGGGCTCTGCGCCGTACACCCGTTGTTGCGCACGAAGGTGTCCCGCAGGGACCGGCCGGCCGAGACGTTGAGCACCGGGTCCCCGATGCCGTGGATGCCCATGTAGGCGATCGGCTGGCCGCCGCCGCTGCATCCGCTGAGCTGTCCGCCGGAGTAGACCGCGACGGCCCGGAAGACGTTCGCCCGGGAGCAGGCCAGCGAGTAGCTCATCCCGCCGCCGTAGCTGAAGCCCAGCGCGAACAGCTGCGTCGTGTCGACGCACAGGTCGTTCTCGATCAGCCGGACCATGTCGTCGACGAAGGTGACGTCCTGGCCGCCGGGGTTGGCCCAGCCGTTGCCGTTGCCCTGGGGAGCCACGAAGATCGTGCTGTTGTTCGCCTGCTGGCGCAGCCCGTAGTAGGACCAGGCGGCCCCGTCCGACCCACCCCCGTCAACGTCGTTGGCGGTGCCACCGTTCCAGTGGAAGCCGAAGATCAGCCGGTACTGGTGGTTGCGGTCGTAGTTGTCGGGGATCCGGAGGATGAAGCTGCGGTTCTGGCCGCTGCTCTGGATGGACCGCTGGCCGCTGGTCAACGTGGGTGCCTTGCCGCACCCGGCGGTCGCGGCGGCCGCCGATACACCGGCCGCCGCGGCGGTGGTGCCCGGGCCGCCGGCGAGGGCCGTCGCACCCACGGTCACGACGAGGGCCGCCGCCGCCGCGAGGGAACCAAGGATGGGTCTGCGCCTTGTCATGAGGGGGCTCCTGCCACTCGTCATGGACTGGTTCGGGGGGTACGGGGTCCACGCCGATCCCGACGTGTCGCGCCCGACGCGCTCCCGCTGACCGCACCCGCCAAGGACGGAACACCAGGAGACGCACGATGCGCCCACGACGCCGGCCGGCTCGTCGCCGCAGCTGCCAGCCGATGGTCCCGCTGCCCGGCGGGACCGACTGGTCGTCGAACCGATCGGTGGTCCATGTCGCGCCCGGACGCCACCGGCCGAGGCCCGGAGCAGTGACACCGGACGTCGAATCGATTCGGCAAGACCCTAGGTCGAACAGTGAAATATGTCAATGCTGTGTCGGGTCGGTTGCGACCCGGGGTCGGCCGCCCGACGGCGGCGAACCGCAGGTCACGGCGCGGTTCCCCCGGGGCCGGGTCGACCCGGCCCCGGGGACGCCGGTCAGTTGCGCAGGCTCCACTGCTGGTTGGTCCCGCCGTTGCAGGACCACAGGATGATCTTCGTGCCGTTGGCGGTCGCCGCGCCGTTCGCGTCGAGACAGAGCCCCGACTGGGCGTTGGTCAGGGTGCCGTTGGCGTTGAGGTTCCACTGCTGGTTGGTGCCGCCGTGGCAGTCCCAGATGATGACCGTGGTGCCGTTGGTCGTACCCGCGCCGTTCGCGTCCAGGCACTTGTTGCCGTACGCGGTCAACTGCCTGCCGCTGGTGTACGTCCACTGCTGCCCGGTGCCGCCCGTGCAGTCCCACAACTGCACCTGGGTGCCGTTGGTGGTGCTGGCGTTGGGCACGTCGACGCAGCGGCCGGACTGCCCGCCCACCAGCCGGCCACCCTGCTGGCCGCTGCCGGTGCCCTGCTGGCGGACCAGCGAGCTGGACTCGGCCGACCGGTTGCCCTGGGCGTCCACCACGAACAGCCGGTACTCACCCTGGTTCGTCGGCACCGCGATGGAGGTGGCGGTGCCCGCCGCCCGGGTCATCGTCGGGCCGGCGGTGAAGGTGGTCGTGCCGGCCGGGGCCAGCCAGACCGTCCTTCCCGCGTCGCCGGTGCTGCGGATCGGGATGGTCGCCGAGGCGCTGGTGACGAAGGTGCTGGCGGGCAGCACGTAGTTCGGCAGGGAGAGGTTGGCCGCCGGGACGATGTCCCGGTACGCGTCCTCCAGCCCGGAGTTGGCCGCGATGCCGTACGCCGCAGCCGGCCAGACGTAGTCGGACGAAACCAGGATGTCGTTGACCGTGCTGTTCGGCAGGTTCTTGTTCGACACCTTGTTGATCGGGCCGTAGATCTGGGTGATGCTCAGGTCGTGCTTGCGCCCGAAGTCGTCGGAGTTGATCATCCAGGTGATGTTCTTGTCCACGCTCAGCACGTTGTCCCGGAACGTGATGTACGCCGAACCCTCGTCCGGGTGCAGGCCGTACTTGTGCCCGGACGGCACACCCTGCAGGTAGTTGTTGGTGATCGTCGTCCCCGGCTGGGCACCGAGGGTGTAGATGGGTGCGGTGTCGCTGAGCCGCTGCACGGTGTCGATGATGTGGTTGTAGCTGATGGTGTTGTTCCGGGCCGTCGTGGTGGGCCGGTTCGGCGCGATCGAGCCCGATGACCCGTCGAAGTTCCACCAGCCCCAGCCGAGCGTGATGCCCGACCACGGCGACTTCTCGATCCGGTTGCGCTGGATCGTCAGGGTGTCCACGAAGTACGCCGAGATGGGGCTGTGCCCGTTGAACAGCACCGCGCTGTCGTACAGGTAGTTGTTCCTGATCTCGATGTTCTTCGGCAGCCCCTCGACCTGCGGCAGCCACTTCTCCCGGTTGGTCGACGTGCCGTCGCCGATGTAGACGTGCTGGGGGTGGCCGACGGTGATCGCGGAACCGGCGATGTCGTTGGTGAAGTTCCCGGTCAACTGGCTGTTCTGCACGTCGTTGACCATGTTGACCCCGTCGGCGCCGCTGTGCTGGATGCGGTTGCGGCTCAACAGGATGCCGTCGGCGTTCTCCACCTGGATCATGCCCGGGGTGACGTCGACGTTGCGGTAGTAGTAGTCGTGGAAGTTCCGCTTCGCGTACGCCTGCGCCCCGAGGTTGCCCTGCTGCGCCTGCTTGAACGACGAACCGGCGACGGTGAACAGGTTCCAGTCGGAGTGCTGCACGGTGAGCCCGGCGAACGTGATGTTGCGGGCGTGGTTGTTCGTCGAGGTGCCGGCGACCCGCACCAGGGTGGTCACGTTGTTCGGCGCGAACACCGACGCGGTCGTCATGTTCTCGGCGCTGCTCTTGTAGTAGTAGAGCGTCCTGCTGCCCTTGTCGAAGAAGAACTCGCCGGGCGCGTCCAGGAACTCGTAGGCGTTCATCAGCTTGTGGCTGCCGCCGCTCTGGGCGTTGCCGTTGAACGCGCCCTGGGCGATCGCGGCACCCGGCTGCTGGAACAGCGCCACCCGGTTCGCGCCGTCGGAGGTGACCTGGCGTACCCCGACGATGGCGGTGGTCCAGGTGGTCGCCGTCTCGATCTCGATGTCCTCGGCGTTGCGGGCGACGGCCGGGAAGTCGTTCAGGTTGTACTTCGCGCCGTCGCACTGCGAGCCCGACTCCCAGGCCCACGCGGCCTGCCCGGCCGTGACGTTGTACGTCCCGTAGCAGCCCGCCGAGCCGACCGTCTTCGTCGCCATGACGGCCCGCTTGTCGTTGACGTAGAGTGCGCGCAGCTTGTTGGCCCGGTCCAGCGGGGCCTTCCAGATGTTCCCGCTGTGCTGGGTCCACCCGGTGACCGGAACGCCCCCGTCGAGCACCGGGGTCTCACCGGGGTAGGCGGAATAGCTGACCCGGTAGCCGTTGCTGCCGGAGTCGGCCGCACCGAACTCGATGGTGCTGCTCACCGGATACCGGCCGCCCCGCAGGTAGACCTGGATGTCGCCGGCCATGTTCGCGTTAACAGTACGCACCACGTCCCGCGCGCGTTGCATCGTCCGGAACGGGGACTCGAGGGTGCCCGGGTTGCTGTCACTGCCGTCCGGCGCGACATAGTACGTTGCCTGGACGGCGGCCGAGGCCGACAGCGGGTGCGCGACAACGGCCGGCACGGCGGCCGCGACGAGCAGCGCACCTGCCAGCAGCGACCTTCGCACGGCGGAGAGGGCTGGGTTCACGTACCTGTCCTTTCGCATGCCGCCCACAGCCATGTCCGCTGGACACTCGTCCCGGGGGTGCGACAGTGAACCCGCCGTACGAACATGGAACGACCCGGCGGGAGGGCGTGCGCGCTCCCGGCGGTTCGACCGTTGGCGGGTTCCTGGGGAAGACGCCGTGACCGACGGCGGCAGGGTCCACGTGCGAGGCGAGCGGGGTCACTCCCTGCCACCGGGAACTCCCGCCGCCCGCGCACACGCTCCTGCCCGTGGTCACGGAATGCTGCCTGAAGCGTAGGCGTCGGAATCGGCGGAGGCAACCACCAATTGTCAACCGCCTATGCGTAATCGTGATCGACGGCACCCGTCGTCGGTGCTGTCCGGGTCGCCGCGCGGCCTCAGTGCCGACGTTGCGGCACAACGAGCAGCGTCACCGAGTTCGCCGGGTACGTCGCGCTGACGCCACCCCGGTGCACCCGGAGGTCCTCGCCCCGGACGATCGAGGTGAGGTCGGCCGGACCGTAGCTGAACCGCTGCACCCGGTCCCCGCCGCGGAAACCGGCGAGCGCGGTCCGTGAGGTCAGGTCCCGGTCCGTCTTGTTGACCACCATCACGGTGAGCGCCCGGTCGGACGAGCGTTGCGCGGCGTAGACCGCGAGCTGCCCCTGGTCGCCGCTGGCCGCCGACACGCTCACGTCGCCGAACCTGCCGCCGGCGCCGTCGTAGTTGCGGTACATCCGGAAGGCGTACGCCCCGGGGTCGGTCGGTTTCGGTTCGCCCCAGATGGTGGCCAGGTCCAGTCCCTCACGCCCGAAGATGCCGAGCACGTCGGCCTGGGCGAGCGCGCCGTTGATGTCGTCCAGCGCACCCCAGTTGTATTCGGTGATGGCGACCTTCGTGCCGGGGTAGTGCTGGGCGACCCACGCCTTCATCTGACGGATGAACTGCAACGGCGGTGCGTTCACCCCGCCGGGGCCGATCCACGACTCGTCGACGTACGTCGGGTCCCACAGGGACCGGGTGGAGCGCAGCCGCAGCGCGTTGGAATCCGGGTCCTTGCCACCGCTGATCTGCGGGTAGTAGTGCTGGTCGAAGTAGTCGAGGAAGCGCCTGCCGCCGTGGGCGTCGCTGAAGTCCTTCATGTTCTTCAGGTACCACTGGGAGAGGTTGAGCCCGCCGTGCGCCGCCGCGTCCGCGCCGGGCGCGCAGCCGTCCAGCCCGGACGCCACCCACTCGCAGTAGCCCCAGCCGGACGGGCCGAGCACCGCCGCACGCGGGTCGGCGGCCTTGATGGCCGCGGCGGTCGCCGTGCCCTTGCCGCCCAGTTCGTCGTAGCTCACCGGCTCGGGGTGCACGTCGCGGTGGGTGGAGTTCCACAGGACCGGCTCGTTGTCGAGTTCGTAGATCGACACGCCGCCCCGGGACGCCGGGCCGAACTGGTTCACGAGATGCGACACCATCTCGCCCGCGAACGCCGGGCCGGCCGGGATCGAGGTGTCCGTGGGGACCGCGCCGGTCAGGTTCGCGTCGGCGCGCCGGCCGTTGCCGCAGTTGGGGTCCCACTGGTCGAACGAGTCCTGCTCCGGGAAGCGGGTGGCGGGAAAACCGCAGGCGAACGGGTGCGACGAGGGCGAGTCCTTCGCCACCCAGCCGATCAACGGCACGGCGACAACCTGTTTCGTGCCGTGCTCCCGGTTGCGCCGCACGAACGCCTCGACCGTGTTGTCCGGCCCGGCGACGATGTTCTCGAAATACCAGTCGCTGCCGGTGTTGTAGGTGTGGTTCCGGAAGTTGTAACGGCTGCTCGCGTTGCCACCCCAGCGGGCCACCGGCGTGCCGAGTTCGGCGACGAGCGCGGGATCCCCGCCGTTCATGCCGTAGATGTCGGGGCTGATCCGGTGCCGGGCGGCAGAGACGTCCACGGTCAGGGCGGGCCCGTCGGTGGCGGCCGCGGCCGGGCCGACACCCGCCTGGGTCGCCAGCAGCCCCACCACGAGGGATCCGGCCAGCCCGATCACCATGGCCGGTCGTGGCTCACGCCGTCGTCGTACACCCATCGGAGCCTCCTGTCACCGATCGGCCGCCAGGCCGAACCCCCACCCACATTACGGGTCACCACTATCAAGTCAATCGATTCCATGCATCGACGACCGACGATCTCGATACAGCCGGACGAGCGGGGTGGCATTTCATCGACATCGATGCAAAGCTGTTCACGTAGCTGCGCGTGTCCACCCGGACACACTGGGCGATGGTGGTGGTTCCGTTGGAACAACTTCCGCTGTGGGGGCCGAGCACCGACGTGCCGCCACCCCCGAGGCCGGTCCTCACCCGGCCGGTGACGCTCCGCCTCCTGATCACCGTGAAGACGGCACCCAACCCCTCCACCAGCTACGGCGAGACGGTCTGCGTCGGCGCGCTCAGCCTGGCCCCGCCCTGGACGGGGTGGATCCGGCTCTACCCGATCCACTTCCGCGAACTCGCCGCCGACAGCAGGTTCCGCCCGTACGACATCGTCCACCTCGACGCGCTGCCGGCCCGTCGGGACCCACGCCGCGAGAGCTGGCGGCCGATCGTGCACACCATCACCACCGAGCAGCACCTCGCCAGCGGGCGGTCCCGGCGCAGCCTTCTCGACCCGCTCGTCGAGGACTCCATGTGCCGGCTCAACGAACGGGCCCGTGACGACCACGGCGCGCGGTCGATCGCCCTGGTCCGCGTCGCCGACGTCGCCAGCCTGAAGGTCGAACGACGGGACGGCTGGTCGCCGGAGGACCGCAGAAAGATCGCCAGCTACCTCAACCAGCTCGACCTGCTGGAGCCGTCCAGGCGCCGCCCGCCGGAGGCACCGCGATTCACCGGCACCTACCGCTACCGGTGCGCGGACCGCCGATGCCGAGGACACCGGCAGACCCTCTGGGACTGGGAGTTCGTCGCCCTGCAACATCGCCTGGCGCAGCTCACCGACGCCGAGGCCGAAGACCGGCTCCGACACAGGTTCTTCACCCAGCTCTGCGCCGCCGACCGGGACGTGGCCTTCTACGTCGGCAACCAGGCGGCGAGACCGCAGTCGTTCAGCATCGGCGGCGTCTACGCACCGCGCCGGTCCGCCACCCGGTACCGGCTACGCGTCAACCGATGATCTCGGTCAACACGTCGGCATGGCAAGGGTCCTCCGCCCGGCACCAGCACGCCAACTGTTTCCCGGCCAGATCCCGCCGCGCCCGCTCCACCAGCTCCGGCTGCCCGGTCAGCCACTGCCGGTACAGCCGCAACGCCTCGGCCCGGCCGTGCTCACGAAGGCTGAACGGATTGGCCCACGGAGAACGCCGCAACCCGAACCCCTGCCGCCCGACGTAGACGGCACCGGCCGGCACCACCGGGTGGTAGAGGTCCCCCTGCACGCGAACCCGTGACTGCGCCACCCTCCGCCCTCCCGTCGGGCTACCGGGCGTCGTCGCGTTGACGCCGCGCCCGTTCGAACTCGGCGACATCCGCCATCCAGGGACCGTACCGGTCGAGTGCGGCGCAGCCACCACGGATGAAGGTGCTCACCAGCGTCCGGTACCCGCCGATCCCGTCGACCAGGCTGTACTCGACCCGGTACTGCGGGCCCGCCCCGCCGTCACCGAGGCGCACCGTCGTGATCCGGGCGAGGGAGTCCGCGTAGAAGTGCAACTGGACCCCCTCACCGCGTTCCTCGTCCTCGATGGTGAACACCTCGTTGTCCGCGGCGGAGCGATCGGCGACGAACTGCCAGAACTCGGCGGAGGCGGACCGCGAACCGTCCCGTACCCACGTCTTCGCGCCGCCCTTGTCGTCGGTGAACGACAGGGTCGACCTGCGCGTACCCCCGCCGGCGTCGGCGTGGTCGCCGAGAGTCCCGTCGTCATCGTCGACAGGCGTGCTCCGGGCGCGGTCCGCGGCCTCCGAGCACATCAGGAAGCTCACCGTACGCACCGCGTCGTCGGCGAGCCCCGGGTACGCGCGACGCACGGCCGCCTCCACCGTCGACGCCAGCCGATCCCAGTCCCGCTTGTCGGTCGCCCGGTTCCCCCGGCGCGGGTCGAGACCGATCCGCATCCCGGCACCCGCCCGCTCGGCGGTGGCGATCACCCGCAGGACCTCCGGCAACAGTGCGGGGTCGACGGCGTCGGGCAGCCGCCTCGGCAGGGTCGCGCCGTGCAGATACTGGCCCGTGTACCGCAGAACCTGCGCGTCGAGCGGCCCGAGGACGACGCCCCGCTCGGCGCGACGACGCTCCGCGTGGTACTCCTGAACCCGCTTCTCGTCCGCCCGCTCCGTCGCCGGGCGTAGCGCCGCACAGAGCTGACCCCGGTCAAGCAGATCGAGGTCGGCCCCATGGGCGACGAGCCGGCCCCGGTCCCACCCGATCCGTCGGAAGAGCGCGTCGACCTCCGCGGGCGGGGCGAGCAGAACCGGATCCAGGAGCGCGACGGCGGCGTTCTCGTCGAGCCGGCCCCGGGTTCCGGCCGCGTCACACAGCGGCAGTACGGCGCTCCACAGCAGCAGGTGTCGGGCCAGGTCCTCCCGGATCACCGCAAGATGGGCCGCGGAGACCGGAAACGTGAAGGTCCGGGGCTCGTGGTTGGCGTCGGCCCCGGCCGCGAGCATCAGCTTCAGCTCGCCGTCCTCGCGGATCACCCGCGGAAGCCAGCCGCCCCGCGCGAAGACGACGTCGCTCACGACCACCGCGCACACTCGACCTCGAGGCGCGGATCGGTGCGCACCCACACCTCACCCCCGGTGGCCCCGGCCGGTGCGTCGACCCGTTCCAGACCGAGGAATTCGATCAGTTTCAGCACCGTGGCCCGTTCGGCCCGGTCCTCGTCGACCTCATGCGCGTGGAAGAAGACGTAGTACCGGTCACTCGGGTCGACACAGCCGGTGTCCGCCCAGATCCGGGCGACCTCCTGGAGGGCCGCCTCTTCCGTCGTGATCGTCGCGGCGAAGGCTGCACCCCGGGTCTCCGGCGACGCGTCGAGGTCGGAGAGGTCGGTGAACCACTGACCGAAGCGGTCGAGGCCGGCGTAGCCGTTCTCGAAGAACAGCATGGCGCTCGGCAGGTAGCGGTTGGCCCGGCCGGCCCGGAGATGTTCCGCCCGAGGCTGGCCCGCTCCCCTGATCCGGGAGATCACCCCCTGACGGGGCATGAGCACCAAACTCTGCCCCGCCGCTGCGTCCCTGATGGTGTAGGTCCCGGCCTCCCGCCCCCGGAAGAACGCGGAGAAGGCCATGTACGCCTCCTGGGGGTCACCCACCGAGACCTGCTGGTCGTCGCCGTCACCGGCGGTGAAGACGAACTGTTTCGGTCCAGGCTGGTAGGGACGGGCCATAGTTCGTCCTCCGGTTCGGTAGGTACGTCCCGCCAGGGTAGTTGATCAGGGCGGACCCGCCTGCGGCCCTGGTCACAGACGTACCGCGCACAGACGACGAGACCCTGGACCGCACCGGCCCGGAAGCGGGCCGGCGCATCGCCGAGCCGTGTACGCCCGTCCTCGGGACGGATGGCCACCGCAGGTCGGACGGCCACCGGTCCGGCCACGGCTCCGTCACCGACGGCGATGTCGCACTGTGGCGGCGACCAGTGGGTCGTTGTGGCGTGCCGTCAGCGGCTGGCCGCCGGCGACCGTTGCTGACGACAGTGTCAGAACGGCTGCGGGCGCGACTGATCCGTTGGACCCACCGGCCCACTGGGCGCCCGCCGCCAACCTCTGCAGGTCATGTGGTCGTAACCGGCTGATCCTGGGTATGGGTGAGGCTCTGCCGGTATTCGAGAGCTTCCGGGACCTCCTCGTACTGCAGCAGGCTGCCGGTCAACGCCAGCAGGTGTTCCTTGGCCTCCTCCGGCGTGGCGTAGAAGAACTCACGACGGTGGTTGACCAGGTTGACCCGCCGGTCGGCCAGCCGTGCGTGCATCTGCGCCTCGATACCGACAGCGTCGTCGGAGAAGAACAGGGCATGCACATCGAAGTTGAAGGGCACCGAGGCGTCACTGAGCTCGCGCACCCGGTCCAGCGGGTCCAGGCGACGGGTCATGCCGACCTTGACCATCTTCTCGCCGAACGCGCCGAGGTTGGAGATCACGTACACATAGCCGGCCCGCACGTTGGCGGCCCGATGGTCCACGTCCTGAATCGCGGTGTCGATCTGGACCAACCGGTCCTGCATCAGGGCGGCACCGTCGGCATCGCCCTTGGCCTGCAAAGCGGCCAGGGCGTTGGCGTAGTGCTGGCGTTCCTTGTCGAGCCGGGCGCGTTCGCGTTCGATCTCCTGCTGCGCGCGTCGCTCCTCGCGCAACCGGGCCTTCTCCTCCCGGTCCCGCTCCTTCTCCTCGGCCAACTTCTCCTGGTAGTCGGCGGTCAGTTCCAACTCTTTGATCCGCATCCGGTGGTACTCCCCGGCAATCCGGATCTGCATCGTCTTACCGAGCTTGGCAATGGTGGCGGTCACCTTCCCCAGCCGGTCCACCGCCGAGTCGAGCTTGTACGGCTTCAACCCGCGCACCAGGTTGTCGGCCTCGGCGTTGTAGGCACGGAGCATCAGCTTGGAGAAGTCCCGGACCATGACCCGCCCCTCGGCGGCTGAGCCGTTGACCGTCCATCCGGTGGCGGCCTTGACCGCGCCCCCGTCCTTCTTGGTCATCGCCTTGATCTGGTCCTGAAGCCGGCTGAGCTGGCTCTTGTAGGCCACCGAGTCCGACAGGGGATGCCGGTACCGATAGACGCCCGCTTCCTGCAGCAGTGCCGTCTCCTCCGTGACCACGATCTGCTGCCGGAGCTCGCGCAGATGCCGATCGAGCTCGGCCTTCCGCGCTTCCCCCTTGGCTGTCAGGCCGGCGATCTCCCGGGTCAGACGTTCCCGGTGCTGCTCCAACTCCATCGCCGACAGCACACCGAGCCGTGACATCTCCGCCCGTAAGCCCGTCAGCTCGACGCGCAACTGGTCCAGCTCGCTGCGGAGCTGCGCGTTCTCCACGGTCAGTTCACGCGCCTTGCCCCGGGCACCGAACAGAGGGATGTCCGGACTCCCATTGCGCTGCTGCAGGACGACGGCAGGAGCGCCAGCAGCCTGCGCGGCGGCCGTAACGGATGCCGCCGGTGCCGGAGCTGGCACGTCCGGAATCCACAGCCGCCACCCCGGCGGAGGAGGGCCCCAGGCAGGATCCGGCGTCCAACCCGTGGGCGGCACCCAGCCCGCAGGCGGCGTCGGCCAGTTCGGCGGCGCATTGAAGCGATATCCCATTGCTCTCCCCGGGCATCATGACTGTCCGACGAAAGTAGCGCCGTAGCCGCCGAGGGGACATCGACGACCCAGATCAGCAGGGCAGCCATCCAGCCGACCACGGATACCCGAGCGAGGACTTCAGTCTGCTTGCCGACAGAAAGGCATCCGGTTTGGTGAGGCGCACCGGTGAGCCTGTCTCGCTTCGGCCTTGGCCTCTTGAGAAGAACGGCCCAACCGCTCCCGAGCACCCACTGAGAATCGGCCCGTCAGGTAATTCCGGCAGGTAACTTCCGAAAGATGTCAAGCCTGGGTCGCAGGGTTCGCGGGCGGCAACGCGCTGGGCTGGGTCGACCGAACACTCCCCGCGGAGTCGATGTCGCCGGCCGTCCCGGCGTTGCTGGCCGACTCGATCCGCTGGTGTAGCAGGATCGCCCCGACCAGGGTGGAGGGTGCGGTCAGCAGGTACAGGGCGACTCCCGGCACCGCGAGCACCGGGCTGACCGGCAGCAGCATGAGCATTCGCAGCGACAACACCGGCAGGATCAGGACGCAGATGCTGGTCACACCGAAGCCGAGCGTGAACCCGAGGTTCCGCCAGGCGAAGCGCATCTGCTCGCCGACACCCCGCACGCCATGATGGTGCAGCGGCACGGCGAGCACCAACGAGCCGATCAGAAAGCCATTGAACAGCAGACCGCCCCCGAAGGCCGCGACGAGGTTCACGCCGGGGATCCACAGCAGCGGCAGAACGATCAGCCAGCCCACGTGCAGAACCAGGGTGACGATGACCGTCTGACGCAGGCAGACCGCCGCCGAGCGATACCATGCCGGCGCTCTCTGGTTCGTCCCGCCGGTGCGCCGGATCACGTCGCGGGTCAGGGCCGGGAAGAACGCCGCACCGAACAGCATGGTCAGCGGCACGGTGAGCGCGGTCATCGCGCCATGGAAGAACAGGCTGATCGCGGCCCACAACACCTTGTCGATGATCCAACGGACCACCTCGGGCCAGCCGGACGCGAACCCGAGCAGCCAACCGGTGAGCCGCTCGACCAGCATCCCGGTGGCTTCCTGCAGTCCCAGCAGCGCCAGGCCGGTCAGTGTGAGGGGAAGCAGCACGAACGTCCAGAGGCCGGGCGTGGTGACGAACAGCTTGGCACCGCGGAAGAAGTACCCGGCACCGATGAAGAAGCGTCCGATCCTGGTACCGGCCGCCTTGGCGCCGCGCAGTGTCTGGTACCCCGCGACCCCGACAGCATGCCCGGCAGCCCCCGCCATCCGGGCTGCTGCCGAACCAGCCCCGTCTCGTGCCAGCGGCCCGCCCGCAGCCGGCACCGCTTGCTCCTCCGATGCCATTGGCGTCAACTGTGCGCTCGACGGGACCTCGAAGGCCGGCGGGAAGCCATAGGCCGAGGGGATTACCTGGGCGGTCGACAGATCACTCGGCGGAAACGGACGCGGCTGCGGATCCATGCGTCAGGGCCCTCCAGGAATTCGATCGACACGGCGAGCGGCAAGCACCGGAAAGGCTTCTCAGCGGTCGGTTTGGCGGTAGCCGATCCTGCGGATCTTCCGAGTTGTCGAGTGCACGATGGCATTCCCGACGCCCGATCACGCCCGGACCGTCGTCCATTCTGGACACTAGCGATCCAGTCCCGCCACCCGCCACCCCGTCCACGGCACACGGCAGCGCCCCCGCTGGAGAAGCACCACCGTAGACGTAATGCCGCCGGCCGGGTCAGCCCGGATCACCTCCGTCGACCGACGGCTCGACGTCCGCACCAGCCGACCATGAAGCAAGATCATCGACAGCGGACGGGCGCACGCAGGCGACGCTGAGGCCCGAGTGGCCGCCGACATGCCGTTCGTCCGCCCCAGGCCGGGACGGTCCACCGGCTCCCGAGCGCCCACTGAGACACCGGACCACCGGCAGAAACCCCAAAAGGCCCTGACCCAGGGCGAAACCCCAGGTCAGAGCCTTTTTGGTGGTGCGCCGCCAGGGACTCGAACCCCGAACCCGCGGATTAAGAGGTTGATCTTGGTCGAGTCGTCTGGTCCAACGGGGTCGCGTGAGTCCGTCTGTTCGCGGTCAGGCCCCAGCTTCAGCGGGACGGCGTCCGGCCCAGTCCATCGCGTGCTGGCCCTGTCCCATCGCGCGCGAGCACCCGTCGAGCACCAACGCCCCAGTAGGGTGAACGGCACCAGGGCACCTGTCCTCGCGGCCCCACGGCATTAAGGATGAACACCGCCCCTCCGGCATCAGCCTGCGCACCCCCGCCTCGGTGCGATACGAGGCCGCCGGCGACGTGCACACCCAACGGCAGGCCCCACCGGGACCGACAGCCCGACGATGCCTTACTACTCCTAACTCAATGAGGTTGGGCGTAACCGGGCGGACGTGAGGATCGTTCTGTCTGAACGTGAGGAGGGGTGAGCAGCCGCCGTGGATCGTCTCGGACGACCTGTGGGCCGAGGTCGAACCGCTATTGCCATCCCGTCCGCCTCGCCGGTACCGATACCCCGGGCGGAAGCCCTTGGACGATCGCAAGGTGCTCTGCGGAATCCTGTTCGTGCTCTACACCGCGATCCCGTGGGAGTACCTGCCCCAGGAACTCGGCTTCGGCTCAGGGATGACCTGCTGGCGCAGACTGCGGGACTGGAACGACGCCGGCGTGTGGCAGCAGCTGCACGAGATCCTGCTCGGCAAGCTCCGGGCCACCGGGCAACTGGACATGTCCCGGGCGGTGATCGACGGTTCCCACGTCCGGGCGCTCAAGGGCGGCCCAAAACCGGTCCGAGCCCGGTCGACCGCCGCAAGCCTGGCTCGAAACACCACGTCATCACCGACGCGGGCGTCATCCCCCTCGCAGCGAGCCTGACCGGCGGCAACCGCCACGACGTCACCCAGCTCATGCCCCTGGTCGACAAGGTCCCCCGCATCAGAGGCACCCGAGGCCGACCCCGACAGCGACCACAGTGGCTGCACGCCGACCGTGGCTACGACTACGACTGCTACCGCCGCCAACTCCGCGCCAAGGGCATCACCCCGGTCATCGCCCGACGCGGCACCGGCCACGGCTCCGGCCTCGGCACCCGACGATGGGTCGTCGAGCGCACCATCGCACTACTGCACTGGTTCCGCCGCCTACGCATCCGCTGGGAGATCCGCGACGACATCCACGAAGCCTTCCTCACCCTCGCCTGCGCCATCATCTGCTGGCGCCGACTCCAACACTCAAAGAGTTAGGAGCAGTTACTCGGGTGGTCCCGCCGCGACGTCGATGCCGGCGTTGGCGAGCAGAGTGAGCGCTTCTGGGAAGGGGCGGTTGAGCGGACCGTGGTGGATGCGCACGCGGCTGGCAAATTCGCTGTCCCGGGCGATGCGGGTGGCGTCGCCGAGTACGGTGAGCCGGTAATGCCACCATTGCACCGCTCCGTCGCGCTGCTCGACCCGGATTAGGTCCTCTGCGGCCCGGGCGGCAATAGCCCATCTGCCGTTGGTGCTGGTGGCCCACACGGCAGCCACGTCGGTGCCGTTGATGGCGTCGAGGGCTTCGGCCGCCGCAGGGAACGGGTTGGTGAAGGTGCCGTTGACGTGGAGTGCGGTGTCGGCGTGCCGGCTTACCCGCCAGACCGGTCGGCGGTCCTCCAGTATGTCGATGGCGGTGGCGATCGGGTCGTCGTCGACGATCATTGCCGCGATGCGCATGACGTCGTCCGGGTCAATGGGGAAGCCGCGGCTGTTGCTGATGGCCTCCGCATGGTCGGCCACGAGAGTGGCGTCGGCGGGGACCACGAGGTGAGCGGCTCGGTGGGCGGCTGCCTTGTAGCGGAGGTACTCGGCGGGGTGGCCCGTCGTGGGTAGGTGGTCGCGGATGAGGTAGAGAGCGACGGCGGCCACGCTCGCGACGTTGGCCTCGATGGCCGGTGGTACGTCGTCCAGGTCGAGCGTCTCCACCACCTCGGCGAGCACGCTGATCCATCCGTGTTCGCCGTACGGCGTTTCCCAGGCGCCCAACTCGACGCCGACGAGCACGATCGTCCCGACAGCCAGACGGTCGACCGCAGGTAGGTGGGCGAGGTCGTTGCGAACGGCACGGGTTAGGGCGCGGCCGATACGGCGCAGCTCACGCAGCGCTCGCCCGTCGGTGTCGTCGTCTGGGTCGCTCTCGCCGTCCGCGCTGCCAGGGCTGTCGGCCTCGGCGTTCTGCCCGGTCGAGGGGTCGATGTCGTCGTTGACGGTATTCGCGTCGTCTTCGTCGAGGCCTGCGGCGCGTTCGTCGTTGAGCATGTCGGTCGGCTGGAGCAGGCCGCTGCCGTAGGTCGTGGTGGCGGCGGAGAGCGCCGCGAACCCGCCGAGGGAGAAGTGGAACATGGCCGCCCCGAGCCGGATCTTCGCGTCGTCGCTGTAGCGCAGCCAGTCCTCGGGATCGGTGTCAAGCTTCGGCGTGCCGGTGGAGGTCTCCGACTCGCCGACGGGGACGCTGGTTCCACCCACTGCGGGCAGGGCGATGCAGGCGCGCGCGGCGGCGAGTTGGCGGACCCCCTGCAGCCACCGTTCGGCCAGGCGCGCGTCGGCGAGGAGCTCGATCGGTCCCTGGGCGCTTCCGCGGGGCTCGTCGCTCAGGCGGAGCATGGTGCGTTCGGGATCGGTTACGAACACCAGGTTCCCGTGGCGTGTGACGTCGTGCTCGGTCCACACCGTCCGTACCCGGGATCCGCCGGGCAAGTCGACGCTGGTGATGAGGTGCTGGACGGCGCCTTCGGGGACGGCACCGACGTCGGCCCAGGTGTCGAAATCCGTGTGGGCGGAGGCCACGATCCGTACCGGGGAGGGTGTGGGGCGTGCGAATGTGAGGTGCAGTCCGTCGGCGGCGCGGGTCGCCGCAAGGAGCGTGGCCCCGGTGGCCGTGTCGACGTGGTTGGTCGTGCTGATCCGGACGGCGGGCACCTGGTCGAGGCGGATCGGCACACCGCCGGGAAACAGCGGTGCGGAGGGCTGGGCAAGAACGGCGAGCTCGACGTTGCCGCCGTCCGCGACGGGCTTGAGCAAAGCTGCCGAGGACAGGTTGGGGCTACCGGTTAGCGTCCAGTATGCGCCGTCGTAGCCGATTGCTTCGACGAGCTTGCCGTGCCGGTAGGAGCGGTGCCGGTCCTCCACCACCTCGAGGTCGATGCCGAGGTCGCCGATCACACGGGCTATCGCCTCGGGTTGCACGACGGTCCGGTGCTCGGATTGCACTGCGAGCGTGACACGTGCCGGGGCCAGACGCAGCGCCAGCTCCTGGATCGCCTCGGCGCGCGCGTCGTGAAACGGGGCGTAGAGCCGCAGGCACTCCACGGGCGTGACCGGAAGCTGGTCGATGATGGGATCGTCGGAGGTGTGCACCAGCCGGTGGCCCGTGTCAACGACCTGGCCGCCGCTCAAGGCTTCGAGGGCGGCGGCGGTGCGACCCATCGCGTCGGCGGCGGGCGGGCTGATCGCGCAGAGCCGGACGACGCTCCGCAGCCATTCCGCCGCGTCGACGACCAGCCGGGGACACCTCTCCCGATCCGCGGCGGCGATCGTCCAGGTCTCGGCGTTGAGGTGCCAGCCGCCGACCGAAAGGTTGCCCGAGCCGACGGCCACCAGCGCTCGCGCCGGCCCCACGATGACGGTGAGCTTGGGGTGGAAGGCCCTCCCCGCGGTCGGGGGTACGGCAAGACCGTGCACGTAGCGAGTGCCGGCGTTTCGGGCGGCACGCGGGTCCGGGTTGGACATGCGCAGATCGCCGACGACCGTGACGCGGGCACCGGTCGCCTGGGTGACGCCCAGCACGGCACGCTCGAAGAAACCTAGGTCGGCGTTGAAGGTGCAGAAGAGCGCCTCACGGGCCTGCCGATCGGCATGTCTCTCCTCGGCAAAGATGTACGGCAGAGGCGACGGCACTGTCACGACGTCGCCGGGGTTCTGGTGGCCGGCGCCGCCGTCGGCGTCGAAGGCCTGGTCAGGCAATGAGTTCACCCCGGTCACCGATCCCCCACACGCCGTCGGTGCGGGCGAGCAGGCCCATGCCGGCGAGGATGCTGGCCAGTTGGTCCCACCGCAGCGAGGCGGAACCCGCGGTCTCGTGAGAGTCGCGGAACAGGAGGTCATCGCGCAGATGCACCCGGGTGGGAATCTTGAGAACACCCTTCCGGGGATCGAGGCGAGCCTTGGCCAGCGCGAGCCGCTGCGACCGGTCGACCATCGTGTCGGTGAGCCATCGGGCGAAGTCACGCAGCGACCTATCGCGCCATCGGTCAAGCTGGTCGGCCAACCACCGCGGCGCCAGCTCCTCATAACGGTCCTGCGACTCGTGTCCCTCAAAGCCGTGCAGCTCCCGACCGGCCAGCTCACGCACACGGCGAGCGCCGAGGGCCAGCACGCTCAGGTCACGCACGGGAGTCTCCAGGCCCGACAGCCCTGGATCGTGCTCGGCGGGCTCCGGCCGCCCCGTGCTGTCCATGGTTCGTGGCAGCCCATCCCAGAACGCTCCCACAGCAATGTCGGGTAGCAGGTCCGCGAAGTGTGCGGCCAGCTCCGCGCGCGGCGTGAGCCCTTGGATGCCGTTGACAAGCCAGGCCCAGAGGCTCCGCCACGCCGTCACGGAGTAGTTGCGCAGGATGAGGCCACGCCACTCGTCGGACAGCTCCAATGCGGACAGCACCGGGTCGCTCATCGCCTCCGGCTCGTATGCGAGAAATCGCGACACGTCACGGGTCACCCGGCGGACCTCTGTCAGCTGAATGACGCGGGCGATCATGCGCAGCGTCTGCCGGCGGACACCAGCCCGCGTCGCGGGTATCTCGGCGTCCGAGGCGGCGAACAGTCGGGCAAGCCAAGCGCCATCCGCGCTGGTGGCCGAATGACAGACGCACAGCGACTCGTAGGCGTCGAGCGTCGCGTCGTCGAGCGTCCGCCTGCTGACCAGGTCGAGCACGTCGCCGAGCCCTTCAGCGACAGCTCCGGTATCCATCTGGTCACCGGGACCGATGTCGTCGGCTCTGGTCACGATTCGAAGCAGAACCTCGGAGCCCCGGTACGCCGGCCAGAAGCCCCAACTCGGGTTGGCGTAGACACCCGGCGCGGCCAGCTCGGCCACATCTACGCCGCCGTCGGACGCCCGCCTCAGGATCTCGTCGTATCCGTGTGGTCGGGACAGTGCCTCGTGGGCGAAACCGGCGGCGCGGTAGTGACGCGCCGACACCGCCCCAACGACGACCTCAGCACGGCGCAACAGGCTCTGCGCCGCGCCGCGGGCCAAGCCGCGCTTCTGCACCTCCGCGGATATCAGGCCGTGAAGCGCGTAGTAGCGGGCGTTGAGAGTAACCGTCGTAACCCCGGGGACAAGCCGATCTACAACGTTCATGGTGAACCGCTCCACCGACAGCGGAAACCGGCCCGCATAAGTTCTTGATCCCGAAGACGACCACCCAGGACCAGTCACCACGGCCGCCAGTCTGCCGCCGGCTCCGACTCGGCGCAAGCACGGCCGAGCGCCGAGGTGGTAGCCAGAGGGACGACGTCGGAAACACGCGCCCAGCAAGCGGTGCGGATCACCCGAACCCGCACCGTCGCCGGTAGAACCAGCCGCGAGACCGCCTACCTGACCGTCTCACTACCCGCCGGCCAAGCCTCGCCCCGCGACCTGCAGGGCTGGACCCGCCGACACTGGCACATCGAAAACAAGATCCATCATGTACGCGACGTGACGTTCCGTGAAGACCTCCACCAAGCCCGGACAGGCACCGGAGCCGCCGTCATCGCCACCCTGCGCAACACCGCGATCGGCTTACACCGCACCACCGGCGCGACCAACATCGCCCGCGCCACCCGCCACGCCAACCGCCGCTGACACGCCCTAATCACCGCCGTCACCAGCAGCTACCCGGCAACGCAATGGCCCTGGCTTCTACTCCAAGCCTCACATGTCAGACACCATCCCGAATTTGCCGGGGCCCTGACTCGCCCCACCACCACGCGTTAAGACCGTGCCCACAAGAACCGCGACCGGCACCCAACTACATCCTGGCTGCGTACGCCGATTCCTGCGCCACGCCGGAACCAGGGCACAATCATCGGCTCAATATCCTCTAACGATGCAGCAGACCCGTTAGATTAGGAGTTCCGCTACGTGCAGATCTCAACGAACGGCTCGGTCGGAGCGAAGATGGCCCACTCATCCTCCACCATAGCGCCTGCCTTATCGCACAGGCTACGAATTGGATTGGCATAAAGACTCGGATCCCATAGGCGTGCTGTGCCATCGTCACTGGCGGTGGCGAGTAGTTGTCCGTCTGGGCTGAACGCCACCGCCGATACCGCTTCAGTGTGGGCGGCAAGCGGCGCACCTACCGGATCGCCGGTACGCGGGTCCCAGAGCCGAACAGTCTTATTCCCACTCCCGATGGCAAGCAACTTTCCATCTGGACTGAA
>NZ_JBMDWU010000034.1:0-3443 GCF_048594385.1 Micromonospora sp.
CCGGCGGCGGCCGCGCCGGTCGCGGCGGGTCGCGGGGTGTCGGCCGGGTCCGGGGTGGACGGTCGACCGGCGACAGCGGCCCGCCGTCGCCACCACCGCAGCCCGGCCCAGCCGGCCGCCCCGGCGAGCAGGGCCAGCAGCAGCCACGGCAGGGCCCACACCCCGGCGGTACGGACCACCGGCGGCAGCGCGGTGTCCGTGCTGGTGGCCGCGATGTCGACCTCGGCGGTCAGCCGCAGCAGCGGTGGTACGCCGGTGATCCGCTCGGTGACCGTGAAGGTGGCCCCGGGCAGCAGCTCAGGCAGGTCGGTGGGGACCGTGCGGGCCTGTTCCCGGCCGAACGGCGCGCGTACGGTCACCGTGCCGCTGCCGCCGATCCGGACGTTGCCGTCGTTGCGCAGCCGGTAGCGGACCACCAGGTCGCCGCCGCCGAACGGGTTGACCGGGTTGTCGTAGGAGACGTCGACCGCCTCGACGGTGACGGCGGGCCGGACCGGGCCGTTGACCCGGAGGTAGACCCGGGCGGCGAGCCGCTGGTCGACCAGGACGCGCTGCCCGTCGGCGGTGGTCCGGATCCGGGCGACGGCACCGATCACCCCGCCGGTGTGGTCGCCCGGGGTGGCGTTGGCCGGCACGGTGAGCCGGAACGGGATGTCGACCCGCTTGCCCGCCGGAACCGTCCATTCGCGCCGGTCGACCCTGATCCAGGAGCCGACGTCGGTGGCCGGCCGGTCCGCCGGCAGCAGGGCGAACGCGCCGTCGGTGGAGGTGTAGGCGTCGGTGCCGTACACGTCGAAGGTGACCGGGCGGTCGCCGAGGTTGGTGATGCCGACGTGGTCGGTCAGGGTGCTGCCCGGGGCCAGGTCGTAGATGAAGTAGTTGCGCCCGGTCGGACCCTTGGCGCTGGACGGCTGGACGGCCCAGCGTGCCGCGCCGGTCTCCCCGCCCCCGGCTGCCGGGCCGGGTGACGGGGCGGGCGCGGCGGGGGCCGGTGCGGGCGGGGCCGTCGCCACGAGCAGCGCGGCGGCGAGCACGGCGCTCGCCCGGATCAGGGTGGTACGCAGGGACATGCCGGGCTCCGGGAAGGGTGATCGGGCCCGGTGGGACGGGTGGCGAGCCCGTCCCACCGGGGTGGTGCCGGATCAGGAGAGGGTGAGGGTCAGCACCGCGCTGTAGTCGCCCGCCGGGGCGGACGCCGGAACCCCGAGCTGGAGTTCGGCGCCACAGGTGAAGGTGCCGTTGCTCGCGCCGGTGGCCGAGGTGCACAGCGCACGTGCCGTGCCCAGGCCGGCGCCGGGCGCGGCGGGCGCGCCCGGGGTGACCACGCCGGGGGTGCCGGCGAGGCCGTCGGTGCCGACGGCGGCGCTCGGCGTCCAGCCGAGGTTGTCCGCGGCGATGGTGCCGCCGGTGGTCGAGGCGAAGTCGGCGACCTGCCCGACCAGGCTCCAGCCGGCGTTGGTGCCGCGCAGGTCGGCCACGGTGGCGGCGTTCAGCGCCCCGGTGGTGACCTGCCCGTTGCTGACCGCCGGCAGGGCGACCGAGGAGCCGGTCACGCCGAGGGTCAGCGCGCCACCGGTGACGGTGGTGGTGATCTGCTGGCTGGCGTCGCCGCCACCGGCCGGGGTACGGCTGAACGTCACCGGGGTGAAGGTGTCCTGGCTCCGGTCGACCGCGCCCCGGGCGGCGAAGGTGATCACATAGCACTGGACCTTCGTGCAGTCCACGGCTGTCCCGGTGCGGTCGGTGTAGACCGCGCTGATCGGCAGGGTGGTGCGGAACGTGCCGTCGGCGTTGAGCCGGTCGCGCGCCTCGGTCGGCTCGTTGGTCTTGTTGACCCACTTGGTGACCTGGAGGACACCGGCGTTCGTCCAGTGCTCGTCGACCTTGGGGCCGAAGGAGACGTAGATCCCCGCCGCCCCGTTGGCCTCCGGGTCGAAACCGCTGCCGGTGACCGTGATCGTCGCCCCGGCCGGGTCGAGCCCGGTGGTCGGGGTGACTCCGACCGTCGGTGCGGCAGGTTCGCCGCCGCCACCGGTGGCGAGGGTGAACGACAGCGGGTCGAGCGCGGAGCCGGCGGAGTAGAAGCCGTTGAACGCCGAGGCGCCCTCGGCGGTCAGCGTCGCCGCCAGGTCGGTCGCGGTCACCGTGCCGCCGCTGCCACCGGGGTTGCCGTCGCTCGTGGTGACGGTGGCGATGGTGGCCTGGCGGACCGAGACCGGCTCGGCCGCCGTGGTGGTGAGGTCCACGTCCGCCTTCACGGCGGCGGTGCCACCGGTCACGACGACCGTCGGGTTGGCCAACGCGATGGTGAAGAAGTGCGCCGGGTACGAGAAGACGATCTTCCCGCCGTACTCGGCGTCGATGGCGCCGGTGCCGGCGTCGTACGTGCCGCCCTTCGCCGGGAAGGTGAAGGTGCCGTCGCTGTTGATGCGGGCGCCGTCGCTGGCGGCGATCGGCGGGTTGCCGTTGCCGGTGTTCACGTAGGCGCGGAACGACGCCTTGAAACCCCAGGTCAGGCTGCCGGAGCTGATCTCGGCCCCGGCGGCCTGGGCGGGGCTGACCCCGATGAGGACGGTCGACGCGCCGAGCAGGGCGACCGCCGCCCAGCGCGACCTGCGCCACCGGCCGGCATTGGTGCTGGATCTGACCATGCTGCTCCCTCTCTGGTACCCAATACGGACAGTGGTTGAGGTTAGGCAAACCTAACTACCGTGGCACCCGGCGAGCGGCTGAAGATCTTGATCCGAAGAACCTCTTGTGAACAGCGGATCGTTCGCTTAGGTTAGGCAAACCTTAGCTACGGTCGGTGTGGCAGCCGGCCCGATCCGTCATGGGAGGAGCCTGATGCGGGCACTGCCTCGCGCCATCCTGACCACCATTTTGATCACTGTCAGTATCGGCGTGGGGTCGACGCCGGCCCACGCCGGCACCGGCCGGGGCCCCGCCGGGCAGACCCTCACCGCCACCCCCACCAGCGGGGTGGCCCGCACCGGAGCGACGGTGACCGTCACCGGCAGCGGGTACGACGTCGCCAAGGGCATCTACGTCGCCTTCTGCGTGGACAACGGCGCCGGCGTCGCCCCCAGCCCGTGCGGTGGCGGGGCCGACACCACCGGCAGCACCGGCGCCTCGCACTGGATCTCCTCCAACCCACCCTCCTACGGGGAGGGACTGGCCGTCCCGTACGGGCAGGGCGGATCGTTCCGGGTGACCCTCACCGTGAACTCCCGCATCGGCACGGTCGACTGCACCGTCAGCCGGTGTGTGGTCGCCTCCCGCGCCGACCACACCCGCGCCGCCGACCGCTCCCAGGACGTCCGGGTGCCGGTCACCTTCGCCACCGCCGCAGCGCCCGCACCGACCCGCACCCCGGCCGCCGCCCCGGCGACCACCGGCGGTGCCGCCCGGACCACCCCACCGGCGGCGGCCCCGGCCGGCGTGGC
>NZ_JBMDWU010000340.1:0-21206 GCF_048594385.1 Micromonospora sp.
CACCGGCACTAGCGGCGCCACGTGCCGGGACGTGGGCCGCCGGCCCCCGCCACCCCCTCGGGTGGGGGGGGCCGGCTGCGGTCCGGCTGCCCCTAGGGTGGTGGCGTGGCGACCCTTCTGCTTCTGCGACACGGCCGGACGACCGCGAACGCCGAGGGCGGGCTGGCCGGCCGCCAGCCGGTCGAGCTGGACGACACCGGGCGGGCCCAGGCGGAGGCGGTCGGCCAGCGGCTGCGCGGCCTGCCGCTGGCGGCGGTGGTGACCAGCCCGCTGATCCGCTGCCGGCAGACCCTTCAGCTGGCGCTTCCGCAGGCCACCCCGATGGTCGAGGACGGGCTGATCGAGTGCGGCTACGGCGCCTGGGAGGGGCAGCCGCTGAAGAAGCTGGCCAAGGAGAAGCTCTGGCCGGTGGTGCAGCAGCACCCCAGCGCCGCGGTCTTCCCCGACGGGGAGTCGATGGCGCAGATGTCGGCCCGCGCGGTCGCCGCGGTACGCGCCTGGGACGCCCGGATCACCGCCGAGCACGGACCGGAGGCGGTCTGGCTGGCGTGCAGCCACGGCGATGTGATCAAGGCCATCGTCGCCGACGCCCTCGGGGTGCACCTCGACCTGTTCCAACGCATCGTCGCCGACCCGGCCTCGGTCACCGCGATCCGCTACACCCCGCTGCGGCCGTTCCTGGTCCGGCTCAACGACACCGGCGGTGACCTGGCCTCCCTGGTGCCGCCACCGGCCAGGCGGCGGCGTCGGGCGACCGGGCCGGCCGACTCCGACGCGGCCGTCGGCGGGGGTGCGGGCGCCACCGGCTGAGCCGGCCCGCCGGGGGACGCCGGCCACCGGGCGCGGGCCGCGCTGTTTCGCCCTCGGCTGATTCGGCGTCGGTGCCTTGCGCGACCGTTCCACGCTCCGGATAGGGTCGTGGGTATGACCCACCAGGTGCACGCCTTCGAGCCGCCCGAGCGGTTCGTCGCCGGGACCGTCGGGCCGCCCGGGGAGCGCACGTTCTTCCTCCAGGCCCGCGGTGGCGGCCGGCTGGTCAGCGTCGCGCTGGAGAAGGTGCAGGTGTCCCTGCTCGCCGAGAAGCTGGAGGAACTGCTCTCCGAGGCGCAGCGCCGCTTCGGCGTCGAGCTGCCGGAGTCGCCGGTGTCCGTCGGCGACAACGACCCGCTGGACAATCCGGTCGACGAGGAGTTCCGGGTCGGCACCCTCGGGCTGGCCTTCGACGTGGACTCCGCCACGGTGGTGATCGAGGCGATCGCCGCCGGTGAGGCGGAGGCCGAGGTCGAGCTGGGTGACGACGAGGTCGACGAGGACGACGACGATGACGAACCGGACGAGGACCTCGACCGGCTCCGGGTGCGGCTGACCCCCGAGGCGACCCGCGAGTTCATCGAACGGGCCCGCCGGGTGGTCAACGCCGGCCGCCCGCCCTGCCCGCTGTGCGGCCAGCCGCTCGACCCGGCCGGGCACCTCTGCCCCCGGCACAACGGCTACCACCGGTGACGTCGTCGGAGGTGCAGCGCCAGGATGCCAGCGCCGCGCTCCGGCTGCTGTGCGAGGGTGAACTGGAGCTGGAGGGTCGGCTTGTCGACGCCTCCAACACCACCCTGCGGGCCACGCTGACCCTCGACGGCCGTACCGCCCGGTGCGTCTACAAGCCGGTGCGCGGCGAGCGTCCGCTCTGGGACTTTCCCGACGGCACCCTCGCCGGCCGGGAGGTCTCGGCCTACCTGGTCTCGCGGGCCACCGGCTGGGATCTGGTCCCGCCGACGGTGCTGCGCGACGGGCCGCTCGGGCCCGGGTCGTGCCAGCTCTGGATCGACGAGCCGGACGACGCCGAGCCGCTGGTCGGGTTCGTGCCGGCCGAGTCGGTGCCGCCGCGCTGGTTCCCGGTGGCCGCGGCCCGCGACGACGACGGCGCGGCGTACGCCCTGGCCCACGCCGACGACCCCCGGCTGGCCCGGCTGGCCGTGCTGGACGCGGTCATCAACAACGCCGACCGCAAGGGCGGGCACGTGCTGGCCGGCGCGGACGACCGGATCTACGGGGTGGACCACGGGGTCTGCTTCCACGTCGAGGAGAAGCTACGGACCGTGCTGTGGGGGTGGGCCGGCCGGCAGCTCCCACCGGACGCGGTGCAGGTGCTCGACGCCCTCGACCGGCAACTCGTCGGCGAGCTGGGGGAGGAGTTGGCCGAGCACCTGACCCTCGGCGAGGTCGCCGAGGTGGCCGCCCGGGTACGGCGGCTGCGCGACACCGGCCGGTACCCGCTGCCGCCGCAGGAGTGGCCGGCGATGCCGTGGCCGCCGATCTGAGCCGTTGTCGTGTTGATCACCCGGGCGGTTTCTCCCGGCGGCCGGGCGGCTCGTTAGGCTGGCGGTCATGGAGTCTTGGGCGGGACACGAGGTGCCACGGCTGCCGGGTGACGGCGGGCCGCTGAGCTTGTACGACTCGGCGCGACGCGGTGTCCACCCGAGCCGCCCCACCGGCCCCGCCACCATGTACGTCTGCGGCATCACCCCGTACGACGCCACCCACCTGGGCCACGCCGCCACCATGATCACCTTTGATCTGCTGCAGCGGATGTGGCGCGACGCCGGCCTGACCGTCCGGTACGTGCAGAACGTCACCGACATCGACGACCCGCTGCTGGAACGCGCCGAGCGCGACGGCGAGGACTGGAAGGTCCTGGCGATGCGGGAGACGGCGCTGTTCCGGGAGGACATGGAGGCGCTGCGGATCATTCCCCCGGCGCACTACGTCGGCGCGGTGGAGTCGATCCCGGACATCGCCGACCGGGTGCAGGAACTGCTCAAGGACGGTGCCGCCTACCGGCTCGACGACGGCACCGGCGACGTCTACTTCGACATCGCCGCCGCCCCGGCGTTCGGCTACGAGTCGAACCTGACCCGGGAACAGATGCTGGAGATCTTCCCCGAGCGCGGTGGCGACCCGCAGCGGGCCGGCAAGCGCGACCCGCTCGACCCGCTGCTGTGGCGCGGTGCCCGCGACGGCGAGCCGTCCTGGCCGGGCGGCGAGCTGGGCCCCGGCCGGCCCGGCTGGCACATCGAGTGCACCGTGATCGCGCTGAACCTGCTCGGCGACCGGCTCGACGTGCAGGGCGGCGGCAACGACCTGATCTTCCCGCACCACGAGTGCTCCGCCGCGCACGCCGAGCGGCTCACCGGCACGGCCCCCTTCGCCGACCACTACGTGCACGCCGGGATGATCGGCCTGGACGGCGAGAAGATGTCGAAGTCCAAGGGCAACCTCGTCTTCGTCTCCCGGCTACGCGCCGACCGGGTGGACCCGATGGCGGTCCGGCTCGGCCTGATGTCCGGCCACTACCGGGACGACCGCGCCTGGACCGACGACGTGCTGACCGCCGCGCAGCAGCGGCTGGACCGCTGGCGGCGGGCCGCCGCCGCGCCGTCCGGGCCATCCGGCGCGGCCTTCCTGGCCGGGGTACGCGAGCGCCTCGGCGACGACCTGGACACCCCGGGCGCCCTCGCCCTGGCCGACGACTGGGCCGCGGCGGCCCTGGCCGGCACCGGCGACGACCCGCAGGCCCCCGCCTTTTTCGCCACCACCGTAGACGCCCTCCTCGGCATCCACCTCTAACCCCCACCCCACCCGCGCCCCCGCCCGGCCCGTCGATCATGGAGTTGTGGTGGGGGTTGAGCCCCCATGTGCGACGTTTTCGGAACCCCGCAACTCCATGATCGACGCAGGGGGCGTGTCGGGGCGGCTGGTGGGGGTCAGCGGGGGGTGGGTTGGCGGAGGGCGACCCGGGTCTGGGTCTGCACCACGCCGCAGCTCTTCTTGAGCCGCCGCAGCAACGCATCCAGGGCGGCGGTGTCCCGCAGCCGGGCCCGCAGCAGGTAGTCGTACGGCCCCGTCATGTGCACCGCGTCGACGATCTGCTCGATCGGGGCGATGGCGTCGACGAACGTCTCGTAATCGGTCCCGGCGTCGAGGCGTACGTCGATGAACACCTCCAACCCGCCCCGGAGCTGCGGCGCGTCGTGGCCGGTGACGACGGTGTACCCGAGGATGACGCCGTCGGCTTCCAGCCGGCGGACCCGGGCGGCGGTGGCGTTCGTGCTCAGGCCGACCCGTCGACCGATCTCACTGAACGAACACCTCGCATTCTCCTGCAGAATGCCGAGAATCTGCTCGTCCAGTCGGTCCACACCGACGATCGTACGCCGGCACCACTCATCTGTCGGTCGCACCCGGCGGGGTGACCCAGACTCGGCGGATGGCTGATGGAATCGTGTTCCTGGCGGTCGCCGGGTTCGCCGCCGGGCTGGGGGTGGCGATGCCCCTGGGGGCGATCGGGGTGCTGATCGTCAGGGAGGGGATGCTGGGCGGTCACCGCAGCGGCCTGGCCGCAGCATTCGGCGTCGCCACCGTCGACACCCTCTACTGCCTCGGCGCGCTGCTGACCGGAGCGGCGCTCGCGCCGGTGATCGCCTCGTGGGGGGACGCCCCCCGCTACCTGTCCGGGCTGGTGATCGTCGGGCTGGGCTGCCACCAACTGGTCACCCTGCGCCGAGCCCCGGCACGCCCCGCTGCGGCCGCAGCCGAGCGGGACGGCACCGGCGGAGCCCGGCGGGACGGTGGCGGTGGAGCCGAGCGGGACGGCACCGGCGGGGAACAACCGGCCCGGACCGCCGCCGGACCGGTCTACGTCCGCTTCGTGCTCCTCACCGCGGTCAACCCGTTGACCCTGGTGTACTTCTTCGCCCTGGCCGGGACGGTGAACGCCGTGCCGGGCAGCTGGACGGGGCCCGGGGTGTTCGTCGCCGCCGCCGGGCTGGCCTCCCTGCTCTGGCAGACCGGGCTCGCCACGATCGGCGCGGCCCTCGGTGCCACCGTCCCCGTACGGGTCGCCGACCTGCTCGGAGTGGTCGCCTCCCTGATCGTCGTCGCGCTCGGAGCGACCGTCATCGTGGTCACCGCGGTCACCTGAGGCGCGGCTGACCCCCAACGACCGGTGCCGTCCCGCCGGCTACCCCGCCCGCCCCCTCGTACGGTGTGGCCCGGCCCCGGTGCGCAGCCCGGGCCGGGACGGCGGGCGATGCCCAGGGTCAGCCGAGGACCAGGCCGGGATCGGGGTCGGGGTCCGGCGCGGGGGCGGGGACCTGGTACTCCTCGGTCAATGTGGTCATCGGGCCGGGCCAGGTGGCCTGGGCGACCTCGATCGGCTTGCGGTGGGCGTCGTAGGCGACGTGCAGCAGGTGCAGCACGGGCGTGTCGGGGCGGATCTGGAGCGTTTCGGCCTCCTCCCGGCTGGGCTGCCGGGCGCTGATGGTGTCGGCTGCGGTGGTGTACCGCCGGCCGGTCGCCTCCTCGGCCTCCTGGTAGAGCGGCCTGCCGAACGCCTCGGCCCGCTCCAGGGAGGTGCCGGCGGTGTCCTTCGGCAGGAACCAGGACGCGCCTACCTCCACCGGGGAGTCGTCGGTGCGTACCAGGTGCCGGCGGCAGAGCAGTTCGGTGCCGTCGGCGACCCCGAACGCGTCGGCCACCTCGGGCGGGGCGGGTGCCCGACCGACCGAGACGAGCTGCTGGCGGTACCGGGCGGCGAGGTCGGCGTGGTAGCCGCGGAAACCGCCGTACCGGCCCCGGGAGAGCCGGTTGAGCCGCCGCCGGGTGCCCCGCACGTACGTACCGGAGCCGGGTTTGGTGATCAGGATGCCCTCGACCCGCAGCTGGTCGACGGCGCGTTGCACGGTCTGCTTCGCCACCCCGAACATTTCGGCGATCGCCGGGATGGACGGCAGCCGTTCGCCCGGACCCCAGTCGCCCCGGCGCACCTGGGCCTTGAGCTGCGCGGCGATCTGCCGGTGCGGGAACTCGGCGGCTCCCGGGTTGATCTGCACGCCCGCCTCCTCCTGACAGCTAGGTTCCTAGGATGCCCTAGACGGGGTGACGGCGCCACCCCGGACACGCCGAAAGGCCCCGGACGCCGCGACGCCCGGGGCCCTGCGGGGACGACTACCAGGAACCGGCGGTGGGGCCGGCGGAACCGCCCCGGCGGCGCAGGTACTTCTCGAACTCCTGGGCGATCTCGTCACCGGTCAACGGGGTGATGCCCGCGTCGCCGACGCGTTCCTCCAGCTCCCGCACGTACTCGCCCAGCTCGGCGTCCTGTTCGGCGGCGCCGCGTACCCGCTGCTCCCACTCGGCGGCCTCCTCGGCCAGGTCGGCCATCGGCACCGGCAGGTCGAGCACCTCCTCGACCCGGTGCAGCAGCGCCAGGGTGGCCTTGGGGCAGGGCGGGTTGTTGGCGTAGTGCGGCACGTGCACCCAGAACGACACCGCGTCGACCTCGGCCCGGGTGCAGGCGTCCTGGAGCACCCCGACGATGCCGGTGGGCCCGTCGTAGCGGGTGGGGGTGAGCTGGTAACGCTGGGCGGCCTGGGCGTCGGAGGCGCTGCCGCTGATCGGCAACGGCCTGGTGTACGGCACGTCGGCCAGCAACGCGCCGAGCAGCACCACCCGTTCGACCTCCAGGCTGTGGCAGATCTCCAGCACCTGTTCGCAGAACGTGCGCCAGCGCATGCTCGGCTCGATGCCCCGGATCAGCACCACGTCACGGTCGGTGCCCTCGGGGCTGGCCACCACGAACTTCGTGGTGGGCCACTCCACCCGGCGGGTCTCGCCGTCGGACATCGTGATCGTCGGGCGGCTGACCTGGAAGTCGTAGAACTCCTCCGGGTCGATCTCGGTGATCTGGCGGGCCTGCCAGACCTGTTCCAGGTGTTCCACGGCGGCGGTGGAGGCGTCCGCGGCGTCGTTCCAGCCCTCGAAGGCGGCGATCGCCACCGGGGACCGCAGCACCGGCAGCCCGTCGAACTCGGTCACGCCGTCACCTCGCCCCGCTCGTCGCCGGCGGTGCCGGGGGTCGGCCCGGTCACCCGCCCGCCGTGCACGGTGGCGTCCCTGATGTCCTTCACGTCCGCAAGCCTACGTCCCGGCGCGGCGCGTGGCCCGTCGGCCGCGCCGGCACGCCGACCCACCCCACCGCCGAACCGGTACGAACCGGGACGCTGAGCGGGCGGACACATAGTGGGACGACCCCGGGCGTCGACAGTCACCGGATCGACCGCACTAACCTGATGTGGTGCGGACTTCGTTGCGGGATGTGCTGGCCGACCGGATTCTCATCGCCGACGGCGCGATGGGGACGATGCTCCAGGCTGCCGACCTGAGCCTCGACGACTTCGAGGGGCTGGAGGGCTGCAACGAAATCCTCAACGTGACCCGGCCCGACGTGGTGCGCGGCGTGCACGAGGCCTACCTGGCGGCCGGCGCGGACTGTGTCGAGACGAACACGTTCGGCGCGAACCTCGCCAACCTCGCCGAGTACGACATCCCGCAGCGCATCCGGGAGCTGTCCGAGGCCGGCGCGCGGATCGCCCGGGAGGCCGCCGACGCGTACACCACGGCGGAGCGCCCCCGGTTCGTGCTCGGCTCGATCGGCCCCGGCACCAAGCTGCCCACCCTCGGCCACGCCCCGTACGCGACGTTGCGGGACGCGTACCAGGAGAACGCGGCCGGACTGATCGCGGGCGGGTCGGACGCGCTGATCATCGAGACCTGCCAGGACCTGTTGCAGGTCAAGGCGGCCGTGGTCGGATCGAAGCGGGCGATGGCCGAGCTGGGCCAGCAGGTGCCGATCATCTGCCACGTGGCGGTGGAGACCACCGGCACCATGCTGGTGGGCAGCGAGATCGGGGCGGCACTGGCGGCCATCGAGCCGCTGGGGGTGGACCTGATCGGGCTGAACTGCTCGACCGGCCCGGCCGAGATGGGCGAGCACCTGCGCTACCTGTCGCAGCACTCCCGGATCCCGCTGTCGGTGATGCCGAACGCCGGCCTGCCGGTGCTGACCGCCGACGGGGCGTACTTCCCGCTGAGCCCGGCCGAGCTGGCCGACGCCCTGGAACGGTTCGTCGCCGACTACGGTGTCGGGCTGATCGGCGGCTGCTGCGGCACCACCCCGGAGCACATCCGGGCGCTGGCCGAGCGGCTGCACGGCGCGACCCCGGCGGCCCGCGAGCCCCGGCACGAGGCGGGCGTCTCGTCGATCTACCACCCGGTGCCGTTCGCCCAGGACGCCTCGGTGCTGATGGTGGGGGAGCGGACCAACGCCAACGGCTCCAAGGCGTTCCGTGAGTCGATGCTCGCCGCCGACTGGCAGGCGTGCGTCGAGGTGGCCCGTAGCCAGGCCCGCGACGGCTCGCACCTGCTGGACCTGTGCGTCGACTACGTCGGCCGGGACGGCACGCAGGACATGCGGGAGCTGGCCGGCCGGTTCGCCACCGCGTCCACCCTGCCGATCATGCTGGACTCCACCGAGCCGGCGGTGATCGAGGCCGGGTTGGAGATGCTCGGTGGGCGTTGCGTGGTCAACTCGGTCAACTTCGAGGACGGCGATGGCCCCGACTCCCGCTACGCGCGGGTCATGCCGGTCATCGCCGAGCACGGTGCGGCCGTGGTGGCGCTGCTCATCGACGAGGAGGGGCAGGCCCGTACCCGGGAGTGGAAGGTCCGGGTGGCGGCCCGGCTGATCGACGACCTGACCGGCCGCTGGGGCATGGACCGGTCGGACATCCTCATCGACGCCCTGACCTTCCCGATCGCCACCGGCCAGGAGGAGACCCGGCGCGACGGCATCGAGACGATCGAGGCGATCCGGGAGATCGCCGCCCGCTACCCGGGGGTCAACTTCACCCTGGGCATCTCGAACGTCTCGTTCGGCCTCAACCCGGCGGCCCGGCAGGTGCTCAACTCGGTGTTCCTGCACGAGTGCGTGCAGGCCGGGCTGACCTCGGCGATCGTGCACGCCAGCAAGATCCTGCCGATGTCCAAGATCCCCGAGGCACAGCGCGAGGTCGCCCTCGACCTGATCTACGACCGGCGGCGCGAGGGCTACGACCCGGTGCAGCGGTTCATCGAGGCGTTCGAGGGTGTCGACGCCGCCTCGGCGCGGGCCACCCGGGCCGAGGAGTTGGCCGGGCTGCCGCTGGACGAGCGGCTCAAGCGGCGGATCATCGACGGCGAGCGCAACGGCCTGGAGGCCGACCTGGACGCCGCCATGGCGCAGGGCCGGTCCCCGCTGTCCATCATCAACGACATCCTGCTGGACGGGATGAAGGTCGTCGGTGAGCTGTTCGGCTCGGGGCAGATGCAGTTGCCGTTCGTGCTCCAGTCCGCCGAGGTGATGAAGACGGCGGTGGCCTACCTGGAGCCGCACATGGAGGCGGTCGAGGACGGCGGCAAGGGCCGGATCGTGTTGGCCACCGTACGCGGCGACGTGCACGACATCGGCAAGAACCTGGTCGACATCATCCTGTCCAACAACGGCTACGAGGTCGTGAACATCGGCATCAAGCAGCCGATCACCGCCATCCTCGACGCCGCCGAGCAGCACCGGGCCGACGCGATCGGCATGTCCGGGCTGCTGGTCAAGAGCACGGTCATCATGAAGGAGAACCTCGCCGAGATGGCGTCGCGCGGGGTGGCCGAGCGGTGGCCGGTGCTGCTGGGCGGGGCGGCGCTGACCCGCGCGTACGTCGAGGACGACCTGCGGGCGATGTTCCCCGGCCAGGTGCACTACGCCCGGGACGCCTTCGAGGGGCTGGCCCTGATGGACCGGGTGATGACCGCCAAGCGGGGCGGCGCACCCGTGATCGACCCGGAGCGGGAGGCGGCCCTGGCGGCCCGACGGGCCCGTCGGGAGAAGCAGCGCGCCATGGTCACCGAGGCGCTGCCGGAGCTGCACGACTCCTCGGTCCGCTCCGACGTGGCGACCGACGTGGCGGTGCCCACCCCGCCGTTCTTCGGCACCCGGGTGGTCAAGGGGGTGCCGCTGGCCGACTACGCGGCGCTGCTGGACGAGCGGGCCACGTTCCTCGGCCAGTGGGGGCTGCGCGGGTCGCGGGGCGGCCAGGGTCCGTCGTACGAGGAACTGGTGGAGACCGAGGGGCGGCCCCGGCTGCGGTACTGGCTGGACCGGCTCATCGCCGACCAGGTGCTGGAGGCGGCCGTGGTGTACGGCTACTTCCCGGCGTACTCCGAGGGCAACGACCTGGTGGTGCTGGACGAGAACGGCAACAGTGAGCGGGCCCGGTTCTCGTTCCCCCGGCAGCGGCAGGAGCGGCGGCTCTGCCTGGCCGACTTCTTCCGCCCGAAGGACGACGGGCTGGACGTGGTGGCGTTGCAGTTGGTCACCGTCGGGCAGCCGATCAGCGAGTACACCGCGAAGATGTTCGCCGCCAACGAGTACCGCGACTACCTGGAGGTGCACGGGTTGTCCGTGCAGCTCACCGAGGCGCTCGCCGAGTACTGGCACCGGCGTATCCGCTCCGAGCTGACCCTGCCGGGCGGCGGCACGGTCGCCACCGGCGACCCGACCGACCTGGCCGGTCTGCTGCGCAACGACTACCGGGGCTGCCGGTACGCGTTCGGCTACCCGGCCTGCCCGGACCTGGAGGACCGGGCGAAGATGGTGGAGCTGCTGGGGGCGGAGCGGATCGGCGTGCAGTTGTCGGAGGAGTTCCAGCTGGTGCCGGAGCAGGCCACCGACGCGATCGTGGTGCACCACCCGGAGGCGAACTACTTCAACGCCAAGTGACGCCGTCACCTCGACGGCACTGAAACCTGCGGACAGCACGGCCCCTCCCCGCTGGGCCCCCCGGGCCGGGGGTGGGAGCCGTGCTGCGAAGGGACGGTGATCACCGGACGGGTGCTGTCCCGGCTCGTTCGTAGCAGTCCGGGAGACCCGCGAGGAGACCGGTATCGGTGTCGAGGTGACCGGGATGGTGGGCGTCTACTCCGACACCGGCCACGTCGTCGAGGACTCGGAGGGTGCTGGCATGATCAGTGGGCCGAGTGTCGGTCTGACGGCCTCAGCTACTGATGTTCCCTTGGCGCGGAGGATCGAAGGTTGGCGGGCGTGGAGGGGTACTCGTTACGTGGCGGTATCCGGGTGGTTCCTAGAGTTGGGGGCGGTTTTCGCGCCGATTCTGGCTGGCCGATGGCGAGGCTTCGAGCGGATCCGAACTTCATCACGTTGAGGGAGATCTGGGCCGGAACTCTGATGATCACCGCCGACAATCTGGTTGCGATCCGACGATGGCGAAGCGCCGGGTTGGAGTTCGAGGTTGGTGATGGTGATGAGTTGTGGATCTTTCGGACCCGTAATGTCGACCGATTGATTGACCGCCTTGCGGCGCTCGGATGGACCGTCGAACGGTGACGGCGCTCCCGCCGAGACAGCCCGGAGTGTCCGGACCTGAGTGGCCAACCGAGTGACGGCCGGTACGCGCATCGCCGGACGGCCGTGGACGCTGGAAAACCCTTTCTGCAGGTCACCGTTCGCATCGAGGCTGGCCCGGCCGGCTGGGAAGGTCCTTTGCGCATAGCGGTCGAGCTGTATGGTCAGCGCCTACGTTCGGGCCGAGTGGCCCACGTGGCAGCGACGGCGCAGAGCATGAGGCAGACGAACAGGCAACTCAGCGCGCCGCACAGAATCATGAGTCCAGCCCCGATCCCTTCCATGAGCATCAGCGTAGGCGCTCAGCCTTCCGTTCCCACAGCGTGCCCGATGCGTAGAGGTCACGAGTTCGATCCTGGGGAGTTGCGGACAGCGGCACGCCCGCTGAAGGCGAGGATGGTTGCTGCGATAATAGCAGGCACAAAGGATGCCACCAGCCCGATTCTGCCAACCTCAACCCATGTCGGATAAATCTTGGCGAATGCTGCGGGAAGTGCGTCATCAAACTCTGTCGGTTCGTCGGATAGCCATAGTCGCCATCCGGAACCGTAGCAGCAGACCACGCTGAGCAGGCTCGTTATGAGGGTGACCACCCTTGCGGCCTCGTGGCCCGTCCTGACCCACAGGGCAACGCCGGCCAATGTCGGTGCGAAGAAGAACGCATACCACAGGGTAATCCGGGCTTCGAAGTGGAAGTAGGACGCCTTGAGTGCGATCGAACTGCTGTCTATCGGTGTGCCGGAGCGGTTCGCTGCGTCGTTTATGGCAGCGTTGATGTCCCCTTGGGTATATATTACGGAAATCGCCGCGAATATTAGCAGGGATGCCTGGAGGGTCAACAGCGCGCTTGCGATACTGACTCCCGGTGAGAGGCGTCGAGGTAGCCGCTCGCCAGTCGAGTTCGTGCTGGTTGGAGCCACGAGCCGATGCTATATGGCGATCAACACCAAGCGCCTGGCGGGGTGGTGGGCGGTGGTGGACCAGAATCGCAGGTGGCTGCGGCGTCAGCCTGGCGTCTTTCCGGTGGGGCCCCTGAATGCACTGCAAAGGAACGTTCCAAATCGACTCGTGCGGGGATGAGTGGCCGAAAGCCCTGACACGTCGTGCGTGCTCGACGGTATGACGCTGCATTTCCGGGTCGACCGTCGGTGTGGTGCGCCGAAGCCGTTCCCCGCTGAATGACCGAGGCTGGCGGGGGAGCGGCGTTGCGACGTAGACACCCTTGCCCTGCCTGCCGTCGATCAACCCTTCGGCTTTGAGGATGAGCATCGCGGCGCGGATGACGGTGTTGCTCTCCTCGTATCGCTCGCACAGGGCGGCGAAGGACGGCAGCACCCGAAGGTACGCCTCCAGCGCCTCGTCTGAGCGTCGCCCCGGGGAGGCGGCGCGATCGCGCGTCGTTAGTTGGTCTCGTCGTACGAACGGCGGGCGGCCTCGATGGCGGGCAGGTGCCGCCCGGCCCAGTCGAGGAGCACGTCGACCGGGTGCCGGAGGGTCTTGCCCAGCGGGGTGATGCGGTATTCGACGGCGACCGGCCGCGACGACAGGACGTGCCGCGCGACGATGCCGTTGCGTTCGAGCCGACGCAGGGTGGCGCTCAGCGACTTCTGGGACACGGTGGGGATGGCGTGGCGTAGCTCGTTGAACCGGCAGGGTCGTTCGCAGAGTTGGTTGAGCACCTCCAGTGACCACTTGTCGAGCACCTGGTCGAGCAGCTCGCGGTGCGGCGGGGTGATCCGGAGGGCTTCCTCCGGCAGGGGTGTGGTTTCGGGCATGACACCTAGTCTCGTTGAAGTTGCCTCGGTACACCAGGTATCCATGAGATACCAACGAGGAAAGGAAGTTCAGCTTTTCTCCGCGCCGGGCATGATGCAGCCCGTTCCCTACCACCACGTAGCGGTCGCGTCGGGGTCGCGCCACGTCCACGTGGCCGGTCAGATCAGCCGGGACGAGGCCGGCCGGCCGGTCGCGGCCGGCGACCTGCGGGGTCAGGTCGCCCAGGCGCTGCGCAACACGGGGTACGGGCTGGCCGGTGCCGGCGCGGGCTTCGCGGATGTCGTCCGCCTGACGTTCTACGTGACGAACTGGTCGCCGGAGCGGATCGGCGACTTCATGGCCGGGGTGGAGGATGTCGCGGCGGAACTCGGCCTGCCGCAGCCGTTGCCCCCGTCGTCGCTCATCGGCGTCGACTATCTCTTCGAGCCGGACGTTCTCGTCGAGGTCGAGGCGACGGCGATCCTGGACTGAGGTCCCGGTCCGACACGGCCTGTATCGGCGATCCAGTGGTATCCGAGCGCTCCGATACCGCTAAATCGGCCAAGTAGCGCCGATCAGGTCGGGTCGGGGGCGCGGGCTCAGCGTCCCTGGGTGAGGAAGCCTTCCAGGGCGAGGGTGGCCGCGCCGAGGCTGACCGGGTTGCCGGCGACGGGGGAGCGGACGATCCCGGTGGCGGCGAGCGGGCGGCGCAGCGCGTGCTGGGCGACCACGGCGCGGACCTCGTCGCGCAGCCGGGCGCCGAGCCGGTCGGGGCCCCAGCTGCTGAGCACGATGACCTCCGGGTTGTGCCGGTTGACCAGGTCGGCGACGGCGACGCCGAGGTAGCGGGCGGTCTCGGCGACCACCTTCGCGGCGGTGGGGTCGTCGGCGGCCAGTGCGGCGGCGAGGGCGTCGAGGGTGGCGGTCTGGTCCTCGGGGTGCAGCAGCGGGCTGGTCGGGGCCAGGTCGCGCAGGGTCTGCATGATGCCGGGCGCGCCGACGTACGCCTCGATGCAGCCCCGGCTGCCGCACCGGCAGAGCCGGCCGTCGAGGACCAGGGTGGTGTGCCCCCACTCGCCGGCGCTGTTGCTGCTGCCCCGGTAGAGGGTGCCGCCGAAGGCGAGGCCCGCGCCGACGCCGGTACCCAGGTTGATCACGGCGACGTCGTCGCGGCCCCGGGCGGCCCCGGCCCACAGTTCGGCGAGCATCGCCGCGCGCAGCGGGTTGTCCAGGTGCAGCGGCAGCGGCAGGTGGTCGGCGAGCAGGTCCCGCAGCGGTACGTCGTGCCAGTTCCAGTTGGGCGCGAACACCGACACACCGCCCTCCCGGTCGACCTGGCCGGGGACGCTGACCCCGACGCCGAGCACCCGGGCCCCGGTGCCGGCCAGGACGGTGCCGATGCCGCTGACGATGTGCCGGACCACCTGGTGGGGGCGGCGTTCCAGGGGGCGTAGCGCCTCCTCGGCTCCGGTCAGCCGGGTCAGCGTGGTGTCGAAGAGGTCGACGTGCACGTAGGTCTCGGCGACGTCGACGCCGACGAGCAGGCCGCCGTGCGGGTCGGCGGCGACCAGGCCGCGGGGCCGCCCGCCACCGGAGTCCTCCTGGCCGGCCTCGGTGAGCAGCCCGAGGTCGGTGAGTTCGGCGACCAGGGTGGCGACGGTGCCGAGGCTGAGCCCGGTGTCGACGGCGAGGCGTTGCCGGCTGGTGGTGCCGGCGGCGACGACCTGCTGGACGACGGTGAGCCGGTTGGCGGAACGGATGTCGCGGGAGGTCCGGGCCATGGCGCTTATCGCAACACTTACGAAAACCATTGGCAATAGTGCAGGATGACAACCATCTATTTATAGAGAGAGGTGTGTCGATGGGACGTCTCCGGTACGGCGCCCTGGCGGCGGTGCTCTGCGTGCTCGGTGGCCTGCTGGTTGCCGGGCCGGCGCGGGCCAACGCCGCCGGGCCGGTCCCGCACTACCTGATGACCGCGTTCACCAACAGCAGCGAATCCAACATGTACGTCTACGACTCGGCCGACGCCACCCGGTTCACCCTCCAACGGGCCAACGCCTACACCCCGCCATCCGGGCTGGTCCGCGACCCGAGCGTCATCCGGCACACCGACGGTTACTACTACCTCGTCTACACCACCGGCTGGACCGGCAACACCATCGGCATCGCCCGCAGCTCCGACTACCTGAGCTGGACCTTCCAGCGCAACGTCACCGTCGGTGTCGCGCCGGCCAACGGCAGCACCTGGGCCCCGGAGTGGTTCGTCGACAGCGACGGCAGCGTGCACATCGTCGTCTCCGTCTCGCAGACCGGCACGGCCGGGCAGTTCCAGCCCTACCGGATCACCGCGACGAACTCCGCGCTGTCGGCGTGGAGCGCCCCGGCGGCGCTCGCCGGCATCGGCACCAACCACATCGACAGCTTCATCGTCAAGGTCGGCAACACCTACCACAACTTCATGAAGAACGAGACGACCAAGTACATCGAGCACGCCACCGCCCCCGCGCTGACCGGCCCGTGGAGCTGGGTCGGCACCGGCAACTGGGCCGGCTGGGGTTCCGGCCTGGAAGGCCCCGCCCTGGTCCGGCTGCCCGACAACCGGTGGCGCATCTACTTCGACCAGTACGGCGCCGGCCGCTACTACTCCGCCGACAGCAGCGACCTGTACGGCTTCACCGGCAAGACCGAACTGGCCGGGCTGTCCGGCACGGTGCGCCACTTCACCGTGCTGCGGGAGAACGTCGGGGACTCCTCCGCCCCGCCCACCGGCAACCGCTCGCTGCGTTCGGCGAACTTCCCCGACCGCTACGTCCGCCACCGCGACAACGTGGCCCGCATCGACGTACTGGGCAGCGGCAGCCCGCTGGCCGACCGGCAGGACGCCACCTTCCAGATCGTTCCCGGCCTGGCCAACTCCGCCTGCTACTCGTTCCGCGCGGTCAACGGCTCCTACCTGCGGCACTGGGACTTCACCATCCGGCTCGCCGGCAACGACGGCAGCGCCGTCTTCGCCGGGGACGCCACCTTCTGCAGCCGCACCGGGCTGGCCGGGGGCGGCAGCTACTCGTTCGAGTCGTGGAACCATCCCGGCCGCTACCTGCGCCACTACGACTACGTGCTGCGGGTCGACCCGTACGCCGCCGGCAGCACCTTCGCCGGGGACGCCTCGTACACCCTCACCGCGCCGCTGGCCTGAGCCGGTCGACGCGTCGGCCGGTGGGTGGGAGCCACGCCCACCGGCCGTCAGCGGGTGGCCGGCAGGCCGAACGTCGGGAACAGGGTGTCGTCGAGGAACGACACGAGTTCGGCGATCCGACCGTCGCGCACCGTCAGCACCGTGATCGACCAGGGCAGGTACGGGCCGGTGTCGCCCGCGCGCAGGTAGTTGGCCACCGCCGGCTGCCCGTTGGCGGCGACCGGCACGTGCCGCCACCTGCCGCAACTGCCCAGCGGCATCGCCCGCGCGAAGTCCAGCACCGCGTCCCGGCCGGCGTACCAGTGCGGCAGCGGCGGCATCGACCAGGTGACGTCCTCGGTGAGCAGGGCGACCAGGGCGTCGGCGTCGCCGTTCTCCAGCGCGGTGGCGTAGCCTGCGGCGACCTCCCGCAGCCGGGCGTCACCGAGGGTCCGCAGCGCCTGCTGCTGGCTGCGGGCGGGCACCCGTTCGGCGACGACCCGGCGGGCCCGCGCCAGCGCCGAGTTGACCGACCCGACGGAGGTGCCCGTCATGGCGGCGATCTCGGCGGCGGTGAAGCCGAGCACGTCGAACAGCAGCAGCGCGGCCCGCTGGTTGCCGGGCAGGTGCTGCAGCGCGGCGACGAACGCCAGCTCGACGGCCTCCCGCTGCTCGTAGCGGGCGTCCGGGGCGGCCGGGCCGGCGGCCAGGTCGGCGTCGGGGTAGGGGCCGAGCCACCGTACGTGGTCGGCGGCGACGCCGCCGGGCACGGCGTGTTCGCTGGCCGGCCCCAGGTCGACGGGCAACGCCCGCCGCCCCCGCCCGGTGGCCAGGTCCAGGCAGGTGCGGGTGGCGACGGTGTAGAGCCAGGTCCGCAGGGAGCTGCGCCCCTCGAACCGGGGCAGCGACCGCCAGGCCCGCAGCAGGGCCTCCTGCAACGCGTCGTCGGCGTCGTGCGGGGAGCCGAGCATCCGGTAGCAGTGCGCGTGCAGTTCCGGCCGCAGCGGCGCGACCAGCGCGGTGAACGCGGCGTCGTCCCCGCCCCGGGCGCGGGTCAGCGTCGCGTCGTGGTCGTCGTCCGTGATCTCGGCAAGAATCCTGCTCACGACCGACGATTCTGCCCCACGCCGGGAGTCTTACCGGGTAAGAGCCGCACGTCACGACCCGGAGGACCCGAACATGAGCAGTTCCACCACCGTCCCGGTGACCACCGCCACCCTGGCTGTCCCCGACGGGACCCTGCACTTCGAGGTACGCGGCCAGGGGCCCCTGGTGGCGCTGGTCGCCGCCCCGATGGACGCCCGGACGTTCGCCCCGCTGGCCGACCTGCTCGCCACCGACCACACGGTGCTCACCACCGACCCACGGGGCATCCGCCGCAGCCGGCTGCACGACCCCGAGCAGGATTCCACGCCCGAACTGCGCGCCGACGACCTGGCCCGGCTGCTGGCCCACCTCGACGCCGGCCCGGCGGCGGTGCTCGGCTCCAGCGGCGGTGCGGTCACCGTCCTGGCGCTCGCCCACGCGCACCCGCAGGTGGCGCACACCGTGATCGCCCACGAGCCGCCGCTGGTGCTGCTGCTCGACGACCGTGACGAACTGCTCGCCCGGGAGGACGACATGGTCGCCACCTACCGGCGGGGGGACCGGCTGGGTGCCTGGCAGAAGTTCCTCGCCATCGCCAACATCGTCATGCCCGAGGAGATGATCCAGGGCATGTTCGGCCAGGAACCCGACCCGCAGGACGCCGCCGACGAGCGGTACCAGTACCTGCACACCCTGCGCGGCACCACCCGCTACCAGCCGGACGTGGCCGCCCTGCGCGACGGCCCGACCCGGGTGGTCGTCGGTCTCGGTGCGGACTCGGCCGGGGAGCTGTGCGACCGCAGCTCCCGCGCGCTGGCCGCCGCCCTGGGGGTGCCGCCCACCATGTTCCCCGGCGGTCACCTCGGCTTCGCCGACGACCCGGCCGGCTTCGCCGTCCGGTTGCGGGAGGTCATCGCCGGGTGACGGTGGGGTGACGGCGGGTGGCCGGGGTGCTCCGGGCGGCGGGGGCGGTCGCGGTGGTGGCGACCGATGCGCGACAGTCGCGCGGGGCGCGTGCGTCGCGGCCCTAGAGTGCCGCGCATGACGCTGATCGTGCGACTCGTCGGCGGGTGCGCCGTCCTCGTGGCGGCGCTGGCGGCGGGGCCGGTGCCGGCCCTGGCCGCGCCGCCCGCCGGGGGCCTCGGGCTGGACCTGCGGACCAGCACCCCCCGGTACGCCCCGGGCGAGCCGGTCCGGTTGACGTTCGCCGTCACCAACGACACCGGTACGGCCTGCGCGCTGGCCACCGTGGCCGACGGCACCGTGCAGGTGACCTCGGTCCGCCGGGACGGTCAGGAGCTGACCCCGAGCCTGGGCCGCAGCTTCTACGGCGACGGCATCGGTGCCGCCGCCACCGCCGGCACGGTCACCCTGGCACCCGGGCAGAGCGTGACCGTGGCACTGGTCGGCCTCCGGATGCACGACGGCGACGGCGACGACGCCGTGGTGCTGCGGTCGGTGACGGCGACCCCGGACGGCAGCGGGTTGGACACCCGGTGGCCGGTCGGGGCGGCCGGACGCTACGAGGTGACGGCGAGCTGGACGGCACTGCCGGTGACCGGCCTGGCCGACCCCTGCACGGGGACGACGGCACTGCGCACCGTCGGTTTCACCGTCGGCGGCGACACCGCCGGGCCGGGGTGGTGGCGCTGGCTGCTCGGCGGGGCGGTGCTGCTGACGGTGGTGGTCGGTGGGCTGGCGCTGCTGCTCCTGCGGCGGACCCGCCGCCGCCCGGCCGCCGCCGTCGTGCTGCTGCTGGGCACCGCCGGCGCGGTCGTCGGCGGCGACGTCCGGCCGGCACGGGCCGACTACCAGGTCGACCCCGGGTCCGGCGTGCCAATCCCCGGCGTCGACTTCCAGGCCGCCGTCGACGGCTGCCTCCAGGGGTTCGCCGCCGCCGGCGGCGACCCGGCGGGCATCCTGCCCCGGCTGCGGGACGCCAAGACCCCCCGGGTGCGCATCATCCCCACCCCGGGCGGATCGGGCTCGTTCGAGACCCCGGACAGCAAGGACGGCAAGGGTTCCTCCACGGTGACCTGGAACCCGACCTCGGTCGACCCGTACGGCGACGGGGTCGCCCGGGACCCGTGCGCGGCGCTGTACCACGAGCTGAACCACTCCGACGACATCTCCCGCGACGCCGTGCCGCAGGGCGAGTGCGGGGGGACCGGGATCAAGACCGCCGAGGTCAAGGCGACCCTGGCGGAGAACAGGTACCGGGCCGCCAAGGGCCTGCCGCCGCGTACCGAGTACGACGGCAAGACCCTGCCCAAGAGCCTCGACGAGTGCAAGAAGCCCAGGAAGAAGACCCCGCCGCCCAAGGGGCCGGTGAAACTCTGCGAGGACGGGGGCGACTGCGGCGGCACCAACGGCGACCCGCACCTGGTCACCTTCGACCGGCACTACTACGACTTCCAGGCCGTCGGCGAGTTCGTGCTGGTCGCGTCCACCTCGGGTGACCCGCTTTCGGTGCAGGTCCGGCAGACGCCGATGGGTGACTCGCGGACGGTGTCGGTCAACTCCGCCGTCGCGTTCCGCACCGGCACACACCGGGCCGCCCTCACCCTGGTCGACGGCCACACCGAGGTCCGCGTCGACGGCACGGCCCGGGACGTGCCGCCGGGCGCGACGGAGCTGCCCGGCGGGGGTCGGCTGACCCGCCGCGACTCCGACACCGGTGCCGCCGACGGCTACGACCTGCGCTGGCCCGACGGCTCCGCCGCCGCCGTCGACCCGATCGGCCCGTACGGCTACCGGGTGCTGGTGAAGCTGGACCCGGGTCGGGCCGGGAAGGTCCACGGGCTGCTCGGCGACTTCGACGGTGATCCGGCCGACGACGTCGCCGCCCCCTCCGGGGCCGCCCTGCGCCAGCCCGTGCCATTCGAACAGCTCTACCCGTCCTATGCCGACGGTTGGCGGGTCACCGGGGACACCTCCCTGTTCAGCTACGCCGACGGTCAGGACACCGGCTCGTTCACCGACCGGGAGTTCCCGCAGCGGGAGGTGACCGTCGACGACCTCGACCCGGCCCGACGGGCCCACGCCGAGCAGGTGTGCCGGTGGGCCGGCATCACCGACGCCCGGCAGCTCGCCGAGTGCGTCCTCGACGTCGGGGTGACCGGCCGCCCCGAGTTCGCGGTCAGCGGCGTCGGCACCGAGCGGATCGTCCCGCCGGCCCCCGCGCCGATTCCCGCGACCCCGCTCGCCACCGGGTCGCTGACCCCGGGTGGTCCGCCGCTGACCTTCACCGCCCGGGCCGGGGACGCCGTGTTCGTCGACGTCGCCGGGCCCGGCCTGGCCGACGGCTGTTCCCCACTGCGGCTGCTCGACCCGAGCGGGACGGAGGTGGCCAGCGGCTGCACCGTCGGCGGCCTCGGCCACATCGACCGCACCGACCTCGCCAACGACGGCAGGTACGCGGTGGTGGTCGACGTCGGCGCCGGCACCGGGCGGGCCACCGTGCGGGTCTACGCGGCCCGGGACACCACAGGCACCCTGCGACCGGACGCGCCGGCGGTCACCGCGACGCTCGACGTACCGGGCAGCCGGGCCCGGTACCGGTTCACCGGCCGGGCCGGCCAGCGGGTCTTCGTCGAGGTGCCGCAGAGCACCCTGCCCGACCAGTGCTCCCCGCTGGAACTGCTCGACCCGGACGGGCAACGGCTCAACGGCGGCTGCGTCGTCAACGGCGTCGGCGAGGTCGACGGCACGCTGCTGCCCGCCGACGGGACGTATACCGTGCTGGTGGACCCGGTGGACCGCGGCGTCGGCACCGTGGCGCTGCGGCTGGCCGTCACCGCCGACCGGGTCGGCGCGATCACCCTCGACGGCCCGCCGGTCGTCGCCACCGTCGACCGGCCGGGGGCGGTGCTCAGCTACCGGTTCACCGGCACGGCCGGC
>NZ_JBMDWU010000341.1:0-21422 GCF_048594385.1 Micromonospora sp.
GAACCCACCACCCCCCCACAAACCCCCCCCAACACACCTCCCCCCCCCCCCGGGGGCCCCCCCCCCCACCGCCGGCGCGGCCCCGCGCGTCTGCGTCACCCACTGTTAACCGCGCCACCCCGCGTGGGACGGGTGGAATGCCGGACTCGTCGTTAGACTTCCCCCACCGCGTAGTCGACTCCGAGGAACCGCGTGCCGCCCGAGCTCTCCGTCGCCGATCCGCCGCTGTCCCCGGCGCTGGATCGCACGCCCCCCACCGTCCCGACGGCCCCGAGGGGCCGCCGCTGGCGGTGGATACCCCTTCTGCTGGCCGCCCTCGTCGCCGCCTGGGCCGTGCCCCTCGCCGGGCACGCCCTGCACCGGGAGTGGCTGCTCCCGCCGGTCGTCCTGGTCGCCACGGCCAGCCTGCTACGCGGTGGCCGCACCCTGCTCGACCGGTTGATGCTCGCGCTCGGCCTGCTGCTCGGCCTGACCGCGATCGCCGGCCTGGTCTTCCCGGTCTGGCCCTGGGGGATGCGGCCGGTGCCGCTGACCGGGATCGCCCTCACCGCGCTGGCCCTCGCCGCCGCCGCGCTGCGCCGCCGACCCCGGCTGCCCCGACCCGGCTGGGTCGACCTGTTCCCGCTGGCCGGCGCCGCCGCCATGGTGGTCTACCTGCGGCAGCCCTGGCAGCGCGCCGCCGACCTCGCCGACCGGCTCACCGTCCTCGGCACGGGCGAGGACAACTGGCGGCACCTGGCACTGTTCGACGCCATGGGCCGCCTCGAGGGCTACACCTTCGTCGACCCGGCCGCCGCCCGGGAGCAGATCACCGCCCAGCTCATCTACTACCCGCAGGGCTGGCACCTGGTCACCGCCCTGCTCGACGGTTTCCTGACCCCCACCGGGCCGCGCGTCGACGCCCTCGTCGCCCACTACTTCGGCTGGACCATCGCCGGCTTCGGACTGTTCACCCTCGTGCTGATCTGGGCGGCCCAACGGCTGGCCGGCCCGATCCACCTGCTGCACCGCACCGTGCTCACCGTGGTCGTCGGCGCGCTGGTGCTCGGCACCCAACTGCCCCGCCTGCTCAACGCCGGCTACCCCACCGAGGTGCTCGGGCTGACCCTCACCGTCCTGATCGCCACCCTGGTCGCCCGGCCCGTCCCCGGCACCCGGGAACAGGTCGTGCTGCTGTGCGCACTGCTCGCCGCCGTCGGGTTCACCTACTACCTGTTCCTGCCGGCCGCCGCCGTCCTGGTCCTGTGCTGGGTGCTCACCCACTGGCGGGAGGCGCTGCGCCGCTGGTTCACCGTGCTGACGGTCGGCCTGGCCGGGGCCGCGCTCGCCCTGATCGCCCCGCTGCTCGGCGTGCTACGGGCCGGGCAGACCGAGGCGTTGGTCATCGGCTCGTCCCAGGCCGTCGAGGGCTGGCGGGCGCTGATCTGGCTCGGCGGGATCGTCGGAGTGGCCCTGCTCGTGCAGATCGCCCGCACCGACCCGGCCTGGCGACGCTGGCTGCTGGTCGGCGTCGTCGGGGTGGCCCTGCCGCTGACCATCGCGCAGATCAACACCAACGCCGGGGTGGCACCGGGCTACTACTTCGTCAAGGGCACCCACCTGGCCACCGCGCTGCTCATCGTCGGCACCGCCGCGGTGGTCCGGTTGCTGCCGGTGCCCCGGCCCGGCCTGAGCTGGCGCGGGGTCGGCAGCACCACGGCCGGGGTGCTCGCCGCCGCCCTCACCATGACGGTCGCGGTGGCGCTGTGCGGCGTCACCGGCTGGCACCGCAGCCTGCTGGTGGTCGACGAGCAGACCTGGGCGCAGCGCTGGGTCCACCAGGACCTCACCCTGCCGTCCCGGGTTGCCTGGGTGTGCGCCGACGCCCAGCAGCGCTACCCGGAGGTCCCGGGGACCACCACCCTGATCATCGACCGGGGGCCGGTGCGCTCCTATCTCATCTCGCTGTGCCTGTCGGCGCTGCACGGCACCACCGCCGCCACCGACCCCGGCATCTACAGCCTGCCGTTCCTCGAACCGGACCGCACCGACATCATCGTGCGCCGGGTGGCCGGCCCGGTCCGGTTCATCACCTCCGATCCCAAGGGGGAGCGCCGGGTGCACCGGATGCTGCGCGACGAACCCGCGCTGCGGCACCGGTTGAGCTGGGTGCCGCTGACCGTCCCCGAGTGCGACGTGGCCCCCTCCGACGAGCCGCCCCCGCCGACCCCGGAGACGGCGACACCCGACCCGGCCGAGGCGGCATGCCCCCTTCCCCGGTGAGGCGGACTACGCTCGACGTGACGGCGGACCGGGTGAGGCGAGCGGAGCGGGTAGGTCGATGAGCGTCAGAAGGATCATGGGCACCGAGGTCGAGTACGGGATCTCCGTGCCCGGCCAGGCCGGAGCAAACCCGATGGTCACCTCGTCGCAGGTGGTCAACGCGTACGGCGCGCGCCCGGAACTCAACCGGGGCGGCCGGGCCCGCTGGGACTACGAGGAGGAGTCGCCGCTGCGCGACGCCCGCGGGTTCACCTACTCCGGGGCCGCCTACGACCCGGCGGAGGCGCTCGCCGACGAGGATCTCGGCCTGGCCAACGTGATACTCACCAACGGCGCCCGGCTCTACGTCGACCACGCCCACCCGGAATACTCCACACCCGAGGTGACCAACCCCCTCGACGTGGTGCGGTGGGACAAGGCGGGGGAGCGGGTGATGGCCGAGGCGGCCCGGCGGGCGGCCACCATCCCCGGCACCCAGCCGATCCACCTCTACAAGAACAACACCGACAACAAGGGTGCCAGCTACGGCGCCCACGAGAACTACCTGATGCGGCGGCAGACCCCGTTCGCCGACATCGTGGCGTACCTGACGCCGTTCTTCGTGACCCGGCAGATCGTCTGCGGCGCGGGCCGGGTCGGCATCGGGCAGGACGGCGGGCAGAGCGGCTTCCAGATCTCCCAGCGGGCGGACTTCTTCGAGGTCGAGGTGGGGCTGGAGACCACCCTCAAGCGGCCGATCATCAACACCCGCGACGAGCCGCACGCCGACGCCGACAAGTACCGCCGGTTGCACGTCATCATCGGCGACGCCAACCTGTCGGAGATCTCCACCTATCTCAAGGTGGGCACCACCGCGCTGATCCTCACCATGATCGAGGAGAAGGCGCTCGGTGCCGACCTGGGCATCGCCGACCCGGTCGCCGAGTTGCGGGCGGTCAGCCACGACCCGTCCCTGACCCATCGGATGCGGCTGCGTGACGGCCGGCGACTGACCGCCCTGGACCTCCAGTGGGCCTACTACGAGCGGGCCCGTTCCTTCGTGGACGAGCGGTACGGCGCGGACGCCGACGCGCAGACCCTGGACGTGCTGGAGCGCTGGGAACGGGTGCTGGACCGGCTGGGCCGGGACGTGTTCCTCTGCGCCGACGAGTTGGACTGGGTGGCCAAGCTACGGCTGCTGGAGGGCTACCGGGAGCGGGAGAAGCTGGGCTGGGGCTCGCACAAGCTCCAACTGGTCGACCTCCAGTACTCCGACGTCCGGCCGGAGAAGGGCCTCTACCACCGGCTGGTGACCCGGGGCTCGATGAAGACCATGCTGGACGACGAGCAGACCCGCCGGGCGATGACCGAGCCGCCGGAGGACACCCGGGCCTACTTCCGGGGCCGCTGCCTGGCCCAGTACGCCTCCGAGGTGGTCGCGGCGAGCTGGGATTCGGTGATCTTCGACGTGGGGCGGGAGTCGCTGGTCCGGGTACCGATGATGGAACCGGAGCGGGGCACCCGCAAGCACGTGGGCGCGCTGTTCGACAGGTGCGACACCGCCAAGGACCTGCTGGAGACGTTGACCGGCGGCTGACCCGACCGGTGACGGTGGCCCGTCGTGCGTCGGATGCCGGCGCGCGGCGGGCTTTTCGTCGCCTCCGCGAGGTAAGTTCATCGCAGACGATCGTGGAGGAGGCAGCGAGATGGCTTCACAAGAGGGCGGCCAGACCCAGTCGGGCAAGTCGCACCAGGCCGAGGAGATCGACGACGTCACCACCGAGGTCAACCCCGAGGTCGCCGAGCGGCACGCCGAGATCACCGAGGACGTCGACGACCTGCTCGACGAGATCGACTCGGTCCTGGAGGAGAACGCCGAGGAATTTGTCAGGGGTTATGTACAAAAAGGAGGTCAGTGAACAAATCGGCTCAAAACGGACATGCCGCTCCCGCTGGATGACCAGAACGGCCGTCGTCGTTGCCGCGACTGCGGGGAATGGAAGCCGCTCGTTGAGTTCTGTGCGAGCAGCAAGCGTCCCAGCGGTCGTGGCAGCTACTGCAAGCCTTGCTTCAACACCCGTTCGAAAGCCAGTTACACCAAACGGATCAGGGAGCAGCATGGTCGAGAGGTGAGGGCCACCCGGGAAGTTCCGGAAGGTCATCGCTTCTGCGCCGACTGTGGAACCGTCAAGCCTGTGGTCGACTTTCCCCGTAACCGGGCCGACAGTACGGGCTATGCCACGTACTGCAAGCCCTGTCACAACAGCCGGACAAGGGAAGTCAGGCAGCGGCTCTACGGCGGCAGTCGCGAGTACCACCTGCGCCGCCGCCGCGGGATCGGCGAAAAGGAGTTCCAGGAGCTTCTGGCCGAGCAGGGCGGCGTCTGCGCCGTCTGTGGCGCGGAAGATCCTCAACATGTGGACCACGATCACCGCACCGGATGGGTGCGCGGGATACTCTGCTTCAACTGCAACGGTGGTCTTGGCCAGTTCCGTGACAGTCCCACGAGGCTGGCCAGGGCGATCACGTACCTGAGAGGAACCACGTGGCAGCGGGCTTTGATCCATCCGGGCGTCTACCAGATGTGTTCACCAACGCGGGGACGTCCTCCTTCACCTCGTTTCTGAGCAGGGTGGCCCCCGAGATGCTGCCCGGCCGACGGCCGCTGCCGCCGGGCATGGCCGCCGACCTGGCACCCCACGCCACCACCATCGTGGCCATCTCGGCCACCGGGGGCGTGGTGCTGGCCGGCGACCGCCGGGCCACCATGGGCAACCTGATCGCGCAGCGCGACATCGAGAAGGTGCACCCCGCCGACGCGTACTCGCTTGTCGGCATCGCCGGCACGGCGGGCATCGGCATCGAGCTGATGCGCCTGTTCCAGGTCGAGCTGGAACACTACGAGAAGATCGAGGGCGCGATGCTCTCCCTCGACGGCAAGGCCAACCGGCTCGCCGCGATGATCCGCGGCAACCTCGGCGCCGCCATGCAGGGGCTCGCGGTCGTCCCGCTGTTCGCCGGGTTCGACCTGGCCGCCCGGGATCCCGCCCGGGCCGGGCGGATCTTCAGCTTCGACGTCACCGGCGGCCCCTACGAGGAGACCGGCTACGACGCGATCGGCTCCGGCTCGCTGTTCGCCAAGTCGGCGTTGAAGAAGCGTTACCGGGCCCGCCTGTCCGTCGACGACGCGACCCGGCTCGCCGTCGAGGCGCTCTACGACGCCGCCGACGACGACACGGCCACCGGCGGACCGGATCTGACCCGGCGGATCTACCCGGTGGTGATGACGGCGACCGCTGAGGGCACCCACCGGCTCACCGAGGCCGAGACGGCCACCATCGCCGAGGCCGTCGTCGCCGGGCGGATGGAGAACCCGGGCGGCTGACGCCGTCCCCACCCCCCAGCAGCCCCAGTCGTCAGCACAGCGCCAGAAGGAGAACCGCCGCCGTGGCCATGCAGTTCTACGCCTCGCCCGAGCAGATCATGCGCGACCGCTCCGAGCTGGCCCGCAAGGGCATCGCCCGGGGGCGCAGCGCGGTGGTCCTGAGTTACACCGGCGGGGTGCTCTTCGTCGCGGAGACCCTCTCCAGCGCCCTGCACACGGTCAGTGAGATCTACGACCGGCTCGGCTTCGCCGCCGTCGGCCGGTACAACGAGTTCGAGAACCTGCGCCGCGCCGGGGTACGGATGGCCGACCTGAACGGCCTGAGCTACGACCGGCGCGACGTGACCGGCCGGGCGTTGGCCAACGCGTTCGCGCAGACCCTCGGCGCGATCTTCACCGAGCAGTCCAAGCCGTTCGAGGTGGAGATCTGCGTGGCGCAGGTCGGCGCCACGGCCGACGAGGACGAGCTGTACCGGCTCACCTACGACGGCTCGGTCAACGACGAGCCGGGCCGGATGGCGATGGGCGGTCAGGCCGAGGCGATCACCGGTGTGCTCAAGTCCGAGCACCGCCCCGACATGTCGCTCAGCGAGGCGGTCAGGGTGGCCATGAAGGCGCTGAGCAGCGTCGGCGGCGAGGGTGGTGCGGCCCGGACGATCGCCCCCAACCAGCTGGAGGTGGCGGTCCTGGACCGCAACCGGGTGGGGCGTACCTTCCGGCGGATCACCGGCGCGGCGCTCACCGCGCTGCTGGAGGGTGACGCGGCAGGTGACGCCGCGCCGGCCGACGGCCGGGCCGCGACCCCGACGGTCCCGACGGAGGAGGCGCACAAGCCCACCACCTCGGCCGGCTCGGCCGACCTGGAGGGTCAGCCCCAGGAGAAGCCGGAAGCCTGACGCGGACGCGGACAGGGGGCCGGGGTGCGAAACCCGGCCCCCTGGCGGGTCGACGGTCCGCGGGTGCGCAGCAGCGGCTTTGCCAGTGCCCAGTAGCCGGCGGCGATGACGTTGAAGATGCCCATGCCGGGCGGCGACTCGACGTTCGACGGGTCGACCTTGGCGGTCATCAGCTCGGCGATGATCCCGTCGGGGACCATCCGCTCCTGCTGGAGCTGTCGACGTCGGGCCCGCACCCAGGCCCGGTTGGTCCACAGCCAACCCCAGCCGCGCGTCTTCTCCCGCACCCAGCCGCCGAGCAGCGCGGCCACCAGCATCGCCGCCTCGGTGAGCAGCAGCATCGGGGCGAGCACCACCAGCGTCCGCGTCTCGTACGCGGTGAGCAGCGAGATCAGCCGGTTGCGTTCCAGCAGGTAGTGCTTGAGCTTGTTGCGGGAGAACTCGTAGTGGTGCACCACCACGGCGTCCGGGACGTACTCCTGGCGCAGTCCGCGCTGCCACAGCCGCAGGCTGATCTCGGTGTCCTCGTGGTAGGCGAAGTATTCGGCGGCGAAGCCGTCCAGCTCCCGCCAGAGCGCCCGGTTGATCACGAAGCAGCAGCCGCTGATGGACGGCACCGTGGTCCGTCGGGCGTGCGCGCTGGCGGGCTGGCCATTGCCACCGGCCCAGGACAGCCCGATGTAGTGCAGCGGGTTGCCGGAGGTGTTGATCAGGTCGGGGTTCTCGGCGAGCCGGATCGAGGCCATCACCGCGCCCACGCCCGGCTCACCGGCCACCGCCACCGTCCGGGCCAGCGCGTCGGGGGCGACGACGGCGTCGGAGTTGACGAAGGCCAGCCACTCACCGGTGGCCTCGGCGGCACCGACCCGGCAGCCGCCGGAGTAGCCGGTGTTCTCCTCCGGCCGGACCACCCGTACCCCGGCGAAGCCCTTGACCACGTCGATGCCGTCACCGGTGCAGCCGTTGTCGACCACGATCAGCTCGATCTCGACGCCGGTGCTGGCCAGCACGGCGCGGGCGGCGTCGACGAGGTAGGGCTCGGCGCCGTAGGCGAGCATCACCGCGGACACCTGGGGGCGGGACATCTACAGACCTCCGGAGACGCCGGTGGCCACCACGTCGTCGAGCGGCCGGCCGGGGGTGGGGGTGGCCGGGCGGGTGCCCCGGCGCAGCAGCAGGACGGCCATGGTGGCGGCCACCACGACGGAACCGACGGCGTAGGCCAGTTCGACGCGGAGCGCGACCGGGGCCGGGACGACCGTGACGGCGAGCAGGGCGGCCACCCCGATCGTCCAGGAGACGGCCTGGGCGCGGTGCCGGTCGAGGGCGAGCAGGGCCTGGCCGAGCACCATCGCCCACAGGTAGGCCAGGGTGCCGACGGCCAGCCAGGCGAAGTCGCCGTGGCCGAGCACGCCGGGGGCGTCGAAGAGCCGTTGCACGAGCCACGGGCCGAGCGCCACCGCGCCGATCGCGCCGGCGACGCCGAGGGCGGTGACCACGCCGAGCGCCCGGCGCAGCAGGCCGTGGAAGCCGGCGATGTCGCCGGTGGTGGCGGTGGTTGCCAGGCCGGGCAGCAGCGACGCCTGCATCGAGCCGAAGACGAACAGCGGGATGCGTACCAGCACCAGGGCGGAGAGCAGCGCGCCGGCGGTGGCCACGTCGGCCGGGTCGATCAGCCGGGCGTTGATCACGCCGACGTTGACCACGACCTGGGAGAGCAGGCTGGAGACCGTGAGCAGGCCGAGGCCGCGCAGCAGGGTGCCCCAGGCCACCGGGAGGCCGCCGCCGACGGCCCGCAGCACCGGCGGGAGGGTCACCAGCACCGACAGCAGCGGGGCGACGACCAGCACCGCGCCGTACCAGACGGGGTCGGTGACGCCGCTGACGCCGAGCCCGGCGACCAGCGCGATACGCAGCCCCCCGTCGACGCCGAGCTGGGTGCCGTACCAGGGGAAGAGTTGCAGGCCGGACAGCACGCCCCGGGTGGTGTAGGCGACGGCCATCGCGACCAGTGCGCCGATCAGCACGGCGACCATGGTGCCGTCACCGGCGAACAGCCGGTCGGTGAGCGCCTGGTAGCCGGCCAGGGTGGCAACGACCAGCAGCGTCAGCACGGCGGCGGCGACGACCGCCCCCCGGGCCAGCACCGGCCCCGGGGGGAGCCCCTGGCTGCGGCGGGCGGCGACGACCCGGGCCACCTCCTGCTCGACGGGGATGAACACGCCGATGCCGAGGGTGAACACGATCGACCAGAGCACCGACAGCGAGGAGTAGTCGGCGAGGTCGAGGGCGTGCCCGGCCACCGCGAGGTGCACGTAGGAGGCGAGCCCGAGCAGGGCGAGCCCGCCTCCGACGGCGAGGGTGCCGGGCGGGACGAGGTTGAGCAGCCGCCGCATCACCGGCGGATGAGCGCCAGCGTGAGCACCGCGAAGGCCCGGCCCAGGTAGATCATCGCCTTGGCGGGGGAGTGGCTGGGGGTGCCCGCCATCCGCTTGCGCATCGCCACCGGCACCTGACGGATGCGGTAGCCGCGCCGGGCGGTGTGCACCAGGGTCTCCACCGTGTCGCCGAGGTACTCCGCCGGGTACCAGCCGGCGAACATCTCGATGACCCGCCGGTTGGCGGCCCGGAACCCGGAGGTGGTGTCGGTCAGCCGGGTCTTGGCGACCCGGGAGAGCACCCCGGACAGCATGACCATCGCCCAGCGGCGGGGCCCGCGCACCGAGTAGTCGCCCTCGCCGGCGAACCGGGCGCCGATGACCAGGTCGTTGTCGTCGAGCAGGTCGACCAGCTTGGGCACGTACCGGGGGTCGTGCTGGCCGTCGGCGTCGATCTGGATCGCCACGTCGTAGTCGTTGTCCCGGGCGTAGCGGTAGCCGAGGCGCATCGCGCCGCCCACCCCGAGGTTGTACGGCAGCTTCGCGACCCGGGCACCGGCGGCGGCGGCCACCGCGGCGGTCCGGTCGGTGGAGCCGTCGTCGACCACCAGCACGTCGACGCCGGGCAGTTCGCCCCGGACCTCGCCGACCACGTCGGCGATCGACCCGGACTCGTTGAGCGCCGGGATGATGATCAGGACACGCTTGCCGTTAACCATCGTGGGACACCAGTTCGTCTCGGGTGGCTGCGGTGACCTGCGCGCCGTCGGCGAGCCGGGCGGCGCGCTCCGCGTCGATCTGCGCGCGGAGCAGGGCGAAGTCCTCGGCCAGGGTGCGGGTCTCCTCCTCCAGCGCGCTGACCTCCCAGCTCAGGTGCACGCAGACCAGCAGCAGGAAGACGATGCCGAGGAAGAGCACGAGGCTGACGCCGGAGACCACGCCGAAGAAGCCGGCCACGTTGTCCAGCAGGCGGGGGAACAGCGACAACGGGATGACGATGACCAGCACGCCGAGCCAGAGCATGCCGTACTTCTCGCGGAGCTGCCGGCGGCGCAGCAGCTCGACGATGGTGGCGAGCAGGATCAGGCCGGTCAGACCGGTGACGAGGGTGAGCTTCATGCGACCTTCCACGGGGCGGGTGCAGTCGGGGAGGCGAAGGCGTCGGACAGCACGTCGTGCCAGTCCGGCAGCGGGGGCAGGCCGGCCTCGGCCCACCGGTCGTGCCCTAGCACACTGTACGCGGGTCGTGCGGCCGGACGCGGAAACCGGTCGCTGGTGGTGGGTCGGACCCGGTCCGGGTCGAGCCCGGCCAGCGTGAAGGCGGCGCGGGCCAGCCCGTACCAGGTGGTCTGGCCGGTGCAGGTGCCGTGGTAGGTCCCGGCGGGGGCACGTCCGGCCAGGGCCGCGTCGACGAGCGCCACCAGCCGGGTGGCCAGCGCGTACGACCAGGTGGGCTGGCCCTGCTGGTCGTCGACCACGTCGAGGTGCTCCCGGGTGGCGGCCAGGCCGAGCATGGTGGTGACGAAGTTGCGGCCGTGTGCCCCGTAGAGCCAGGCGGTCCGCACCAGGTAGCCGGTTTCGGGGAGGAATCGGACCACGGCCCGCTCCCCGGCGAGCTTGCTGCGGCCGTAGGCGTTGATCGGGTCGGTGGGGGCGTCCTCGGCGTACGGGGTGTCGGCGTCGCCGGCGAAGACGTAGTCGGTGGAGACGTGCACCAGTCGTGCGCCGTGCTCGGCGCAGGCGCGGGCCAGGTGGGCCACCGCGTCGCCGTTGACCGCGGTCGCCGCCGCCTCGTCGCGTTCCGCCCCGTCGACGTCGGTCCACGCGGCGGTGTTGAGCACCACGTCGTGTCCGGCGACGGCGGCCCGGACCGCCTCGGCGTCGGTGACGTCGAGGTCGGCGCGGGTGGCGGCGGTCACCGTGAGGTCGCCCCGGGTGGCCAGCACCGCCAGCAGGTCCCGGCCGAGCATGCCGCCCGCGCCGGTGACGAGCACCCGGGTCATGCGTCCGACGCCTTCTTCAGCGGCTCCCACCAGGCCCGGTTGTCCCGGTACCAGGCGACGGTCCGGGTCAGGCCCTCGTCGAGGTCGATGCTCGGGGCGTACCCCAGCTCGGTGTTGATCTTGCTGATGTCCAGCGAGTAGCGGCGGTCGTGACCCTTGCGGTCGGCGACCGGGACGACCCGGTCCCAGCCGGCGTCGCACGCCTCCAGCAGCCGCCCGGTCAGCTCCTTGTTGCTCAACTCGGTGCCGCCGCCGATGTGGTAGACCTCGCCGGAGCGCCCGGCGTGCGCCACCATCGCGATGCCCCGGCAGTGGTCGTGCACGTGCAGCCAGTCCCGGATGTTGCCGCCGTCGCCGTAGAGCGGCACGGTGCCCCCGTCGAGCAGGTTGGTCACGAACAGCGGGACGACCTTCTCCGGGAACTGGTACGGCCCGTAGTTGTTGGAGCAGCGGGTGACCACCACGTCCATCCCGTGGGTCCGGTGGTAGGCCAGCGCCAGCAGGTCGGAACCGGCCTTCGAAGCCGAGTACGGCGAGTTCGGGGCCAGCGGCCAGGTCTCCGTCCAGGAGCCGGAGTCGATCGAGCCGTACACCTCGTCGGTGGAGACGTGCACGAACCGGCCGGTGCCGTGCCGCAGCGCCGCGTCCAGCAGGGTCTGGGTGCCCAGCACGTTGGTGGTGACGAACGGCGCGGCACCTTCGATCGACCGGTCGACGTGCGACTCGGCGGCGAAGTGCACGATCACGTCCTGGCCGGCGACGACCTCGTCGACGGTCGCCGGATCGCAGATGTCGCCCCGGACGAACCGCAGCCGGGGGTCGTCGCGCACCGGGGCGAGGTTGTCCAGGTTGCCGGAGTAGGTCAGCTTGTCCAGCACGGTCACCGTGGTGGGCTCGACGGCGGGCACCCCGGACGCGTCGCCGCCGGGTACGCCCAGCAGCATCCGTACGTACTCCGACCCGATGAATCCGGCTCCGCCGGTGACGAGAATCCTCACGGGGACGGAAGTGTACGCGCACCGGCCCGCTGTCCCGGGGACATGACCCCGGTGTCCGGTTCGCGCCGGTCCCGGTAGGCTCCCCCGGTGCGTGGAATCCTTCTCGCTGGTGGCACCGGGTCCCGGCTGTGGCCGATCACCCGGGCGGTGTCCAAGCAGCTGATGCCGATCTTCGACAAGCCGATGGTCTACTACCCGCTGTCGACGCTGGTGATGTCCGGGGTGCGGGAGATCCTCGTGATCACCACCCCGGAGGACCAGGACCAGTTCCAGCGGCTGCTCGGCGACGGCAGCCAGTGGGGGCTGCGGCTGGAGTACGTCGCCCAGGCCCGTCCGGAGGGCATCGCGCAGGCGTTCGTGCTCGGCGCGGACTTCATCGGCGACGACTCGGTGGCGCTGGTGCTGGGTGACAACATCTTCCACGGCGTCGGCCTCGGCCGGCAGTTGGCCGACAACGGCGACCTCGTCGGCGGCCGGGTCTTCGCCTACCCGGTGGCCAACCCGCAGGCGTACGGCGTGGTCGACTTCGACGCCGACGGCCGGGTGCTGTCGATCGAGGAGAAGCCGGCCCGGCCGAAGTCCCGCTACGCGGTGCCCGGCCTGTACTTCTACGACAACCGGGTGGTCGAGATCGCCGGCAAGCTCACCCCGAGCGCCCGGGGCGAGCTGGAGATCACCGCGGTCAACGAGGCGTACCGGGAGGCCGGTGAGCTGTCGGTGACCGTGCTGGACCGGGGCACCGCCTGGCTGGACACCGGCACGTTCACCTCGATGATGCAGGCCGGCGAGTTCGTCCGGGTGATCGAGGAACGGCAGGGCATGAAGATCGGCTGCGTCGAGGAGGTCTGCTGGCGGGCCGGCCTGCTCGACGACGACCAGCTCCGCGCGCTGGCCGAGCCGCTGACCAAGAGCGGTTACGGTGACTACCTGCTGGGCCTGCTGGCCGACAAGCACGACGAGGCGGTGCTGCGCGCGGCACAGTCGTCAACGGAGGGAGTGCGGTGAAGATTCGCCCGCTGAGCATCGAGGGCGCCTGGGAGGTCACCCCGCAGCAGCACGGCGACCCGCGCGGCCTGTTCATGGAGTGGTACCGGTTCGACCACCTCGCCGAGGCGGTCGGCCACCCGCTGCGGCTGGCCCAGGCCAACCTGTCGGTCTCCGGCCGGGACGTGGTGCGCGGCATCCACTTCGCCGACGTCCCGCCCGGCCAGGCCAAGTACGTCACCTGCGTCCGCGGCGCGGTGCTCGACGTGGTGGTGGACCTGCGGACCGGCTCGCCGACCTTCGGCCGCTGGGAGGGCGTCCGGCTCGACGACACCGACCGGCGGGCGGTCTACCTGGCCGAGGGGCTGGGGCACGGCTTCTGCGCGTTGACCGACGACGCGACCCTGAGCTACCTCTGTTCGACCACCTACAACCCGACCGGGGAACACGCGGTGCACCCGCTCGACCCGGAGTTGGGCATCGAGTGGCCGGTCGAGGTGCCGCAACTGTCCGCCCGGGACGCGGCGGCACCGACGTTCGCGCAGGCCCGGGCGGCGGGAATGCTGCCGGATCACGCCGCCTGCCAGGCGTTCGTGGCCGGGTTGGGGCCGGCCGGGGCGGCGTAGCCGGACGGGATCCGGGCGACCGGAGCACACTACCTGTGCTGTGACAGTGACGAACCGACCCTCCGGGCGGCTAGTGTCACATCATGGAGCGGCGAATCTTCGGCCTCGAGACCGAGTACGGCGTCACCTGCACCTATCGCGGGCAGCGGCGGCTGTCCCCAGACGAGGTCGCCCGGTACCTGTTCCGCCGGGTGGTGTCGTGGGGACGGTCGAGCAACGTGTTCCTGCGCAACGGGGCCCGGCTCTACCTGGACGTCGGGTCGCACCCGGAGTACGCCACTCCGGAGTGCGACTCGGTCACAGACCTGGTCGCCCACGACCGGGCCGGTGAACGCATCCTGGAGGGCCTGCTCGTCGATGCGGAGAAGCGGCTGCACGACGAGGGCATCGCGGGTGAGATCTACCTGTTCAAGAACAACACCGACTCGGCCGGCAACTCGTACGGCTGCCACGAGAACTACCTGGTGTCCCGGCACGGTGAGTTCGGCCGGCTCGCCGACGTGCTCATCCCGTTCCTGGTCACCAGGCAGTTGATCTGCGGCGCCGGCAAGGTGTTGCAGACCCCGCGCGGAGCGGTCTACTGCCTGTCCCAGCGGGCCGAGCACATCTGGGAGGGCGTCTCCTCGGCGACCACCCGCAGCCGGCCGATCATCAACACCCGCGACGAGCCGCACGCCGACGCCGAGCGCTACCGGCGGCTGCACGTCATCGTCGGCGACTCCAACATGAACGAGGTCACCACGCTGCTCAAGGTCGGCTCGGCCGACATCGTGCTGCGGATGATCGAGGCGGGCGTGGTGATGCGCGACCTGTCGCTGGAGAACCCGATCCGGGCCATCCGGGAGGTGTCGCACGACATCACCGGCCGGCGCAAGGTGCGCCTCGCCTCCGGCAAGGAGGTCAGCGCCCTGGAGATCCAGCAGGAGTACCTGGCGCGGGCCACCGAGTTCGTGGAGCGTCGCGGCGGCGACCAGACCGCCAAGCGGGTGGTGGAGCTGTGGGGCCGGGTGTTGAACGCGGTGGAGAGCGGCAACCTGGACCCGGTGGCCCGGGAGATCGACTGGGTGAGCAAGCTTCGCCTGATCGAGCGCTACCAACGCAAGCACGACCTGCCGCTGTCGCACCCCCGGGTGGCGCAGATGGACCTGGCCTACCACGACCTGCGCCGGGGCCGGGGCCTGTACGGACTGCTGGAGCGGCGCGGCCAGGTGGACCGGGTGGCCACCGACCCGGAGATCTTCGAGGCCAAGGAGACCCCGCCGCAGACCACCCGGGCCCGGCTGCGCGGCGAGTTCATCAGGCACGCCCAGGAGAAGCGGCGCGACTTCACCGTCGACTGGGTGCACCTGAAGCTCAACGACCAGGCGCAGCGCACCGTGCTCTGCAAGGACCCGTTCCGGGCGTACGACGAGTGGGTGGAGCGGTTGATCGCGAGCATGTGACCAGGGGGCCGGCGGTCGGTGACGGCCGCCGGCCCACCGGTACGCTGGCGGGGCGATGAACGATTCCGAATCCGCCGACCGCGAGCGCGGCGACACCCAGCGGCTCAACTGGATCGACCGCCGTCGGGCGAAGATCCGCGACGAGATCGCCCGCAACCGCCGGGGCGAGTACACCGTGCCGACCTGGGTGCTGACCGTGGCGCTGGTCGTCATCGTGGTCGGCTGGCTCGCATTGATCTTCCTGGTCGGCTGACACCGTTCCGGCCCCGGCATCCGGTGCGACGGCGGCCACCGGATGCCGGTGCCGGTGGCGCAGACCGCGCTACCGGGTGGTGCCGGCCGGGTCAGCCGAGCAGCGCGGCGGCGTGCCGGCCGGCGGCCGCCGCCGCGAGGAAGTAGGCCTGGTCGGCGTCCAGACCACGGCCCATCGTGGACAGTCGCACCGGCAGGGCCCGTAGCGCGGCGTCCAGGCCGGTGGTGTCGACCCGGACCAGGGTGTGCCGGTCGGCCAGCGGGGCCAGCGCGGCGTCCACCCGGGCCGCCAGCTCCGGCGGCAGGCCGGCCGGCACCACCAGCTCCGCCGGGGCCAGCGCCACCCGGCCGTACGCGGTGAGGCTGTGGTGTGACACCCCCTGGTGCCGGGGGCGGGCGTCGGCGTCGGAGATCCGCAGCGACCCGACCGGCCGGCCACCCAGCACCGCCACCGCGTTGACCGCCTCGCCGACGGCGACGCCGGAGAACCCCCACCGGGTGCCGGTGCCCAGGTTGCCCGGCCCCTGCGCGACGATCGCCACGTCGGCGCGGAGCACGTGCCGGGCGGCCAGCAGGCCGGTGTGCAGGGTGGCCGCCTCCAGGTCCCCGCCGAACGCCTGCCCGACGCTGACCGTGCCGACCAGCGCGTCACGCAGCCCGTCGAGGGTGCGGGAGAACCAGGCCGGCAGCGCACCGCCGTCGGTGAGCAGGTACGCCACCCGGGCCCCGGGGGAGTCGGCGTGGATGCCGGCGAGGATGGCCGGCAGGGCGGAGTGCAGGTCGGCGGTGACCACCGGCAACCCGTCCAGGTCGTCGACGGCGGCGAGCAGCGCGTGGTGCGGCGACGCCTCCTCGTCGACCCCGAGCATGATCGGCTGCAACGGGGTGTACCGGGCCTTGACCAGGTGCCCGGCGTCGCGGGTGTCGCCGGCCTGCGGCGGGTCGACGGGCAGCCGGTCGGGCAGGGCGACCACCAGGGCGTATCCACCGGTGCCGAGGCCCATCAGCAGCGCTCCGGCGTTGAGCAGCACCCGGTCGCCGGGGACGGGGTCGCCGACCAGTTCCGGATAGGCCAGCGCGCGCATGGTGGCCCCGTCGGGCAGGGCGACGTCGAGTTCCACCGCGCCGGCCCACCGTCGCCGTACCGCCGTGACCGTCCCGGACCGCCATCGCACCATGCCCGGCACGCTATCGCCGGCCGCCCGGCCGGCCGCGTGCGGGGCCGCCTGCGGTCAGCGCCGGCCGTCGGCCTCCTGATCGGACGGCCCGTCGGGCGGGCGCGCGTCGGCGGCCGGGCCGGGGTACGCCGTGTCGAGCGGGGCGTCGCGCACCGGGCCGGGCTCCTGCTGGGTCCGCCGGGCGTGGCGGCCGGCGCCGGGCAGGGACCGGGTGGGGTCGAGGAAGACGTACCCGATCTCCGGGTAGCGGTCGGTGAGCCGCCGTTCGGCCTCGTCGGCGTCGGCCTCGATGTCGGCCCCGGTCGCCTCGTCCCGGAAGTCGACCTTGGCGGCCACCAGGATGTCGTCCGGGCCGAGCTGCATGGTCAGCAGCGTGTCGACCCGGTCCACCGTCGGCAGGCCGGCCAGCTCGCGTTCGATCTCGTGGTGCAGCCGTTCGGGCACCGCCCGGCCGACCAGCAGCGAGATGTTGCTCTTGGCCAGAATGGCGGCGACGACGAGCAGCAGCAGGCCGATCAGGATCGAGGCGACACCGTCGAACAGTTCGTCGCCGGTCCACTGCGACAGGCCCAGCCCGACCCCCGCGATGAGCAGGCCGATCAGGGCGGCGCTGTCCTCCAGGAACACCGCCTTGACGGTGGTGTCGGCGGTCAGCCGCAGGAACCGGCGCGGGGTGGTCCCCCAGCGGCGGGACTCGCCGCGTACCTGGCGTACCGCGCGGGCCAGCGACACCGACTCGATGGCGAAGGAGACCGCCAGCACCACGTACGAGATCAGGTAGTCGCCGCTGTGCTCGTGCACCAGGATGGTGGTCACACCGTGGGTGATCGCGAAGCCGGCACCCGCCACGAAGGTGAACAGCGCGGCCAGGAACGCCCAGACGTAGCTCTCCTTGCCGTACCCGAACGGGTGCCGGACGTCGGCGGGCCGGGCCCCCCGGCGCAACGCCAGGTAGAGCAGCACCTCGGTGGTGGTGTCGGCGACCGAGTGGGCCGCCTCGGAAAGCATCGCCGCCGATCCGGAAACGATCCCGGCGACCAGTTTCGCCACCGCGATGGCGAGGTTCGCCGCCCCGGCCACCACCACCGTGCCGACGCTCTCGCTGTTGCCTTCGGCCTCCGCCATGCGGTCACCGTAAGTCCGCCGGGCCGCCTGCGCTGGGCGGCGGGGTGTCCGTCACGCCACACCCCGCGCGGGTGCACGGGTATCCCGCCCGGGCTGCTAGCGTTCACCCCGTGTCGCGGAGTCGTACCGAACGCCTGGTCAACCTGGTGATCTGTCTGCTGTCCACCAGGCGGTTCCTGACCGCCGCGCAGATCGCCGCGACCGTGCCCGGCTACGAACACGATCCGGACGACGCCCGGGAACACGAGGCGTTCCAGCGCAAGTTCGAGCGGGACAAGGCGGAACTGCGCGAGCTGGGGGTGCCGCTGGAGACCGGGACGGCCAGCGTGTTCGACACCGAGCCCGGCTACCGGATCGCCCACCGGGAGTACGCTCTGCCTGACATTCCGCTCGAACCGGACGAGGCCGCCGCGGTGGGTATCGCCGCCCGGTTGTGGCAGCACGCCGGGCTGGCCGCCGCCGCCTCCTCGGGGCTGGCCAAGCTGCGCGCGGCCGGCGTGGACGTCGACCCGCAGGCCACCCTGGGGCTGGAGCCGATGGTCACCGTCGATCCGGCGTTCGCCCCACTCACCGCCGCGGCCCGGGACCGCCGCGAGGTCACCTTCGACTACCGGGTCCCCGACCGGGACGCGCCGACCCGCCGCCGGCTGCAGCCGTGGGGCGTGGTCTGCTGGCGGGGCCGCTGGTACGTCGTGGGCCACGACCGGGACCGGGCGGCGACGCGTTGCTTCCGGCTGTCCCGGGTGACCGGCGCGGTCCGGGTCACCGGTGCGCCCGGCGGCTACGAGCCACCGGCCGGCGTCGACCTGATCTCGCACGTGGCCACCTGGTCCGGGCCGGTCGAGCGGACCGGCCGGGCCACCGTGCTGGCCACCCACGGGCGGGCCGCCGGGCTGCGCCGGTGGGCGGTGCAGAGCGTGCCCGGCCCCGACGGCGACCGGCTGGTGCTGCCGTACGCCGATCCGGAGTCGCTGGCCGGTCAGCTCGTCGGCTACGGCCCCGACGTCCGGGTCCTGGAGCCACCCGAGGTACGCGACGCGGTGATCCAACGGCTCAAGGAGATCGCCGCCCGGCACGACGAGCTGGCCGTGGCCGGGGGTGCCCGGTGACCCGCCCCGCCGCGCGCACCTCCGCCGACCGGCTGGCCCGGCTGCTGAACCTGGTGCCCTACCTGCTGGCCCGACCGGGCATCGAGATCGCCGAGGCGGCCGGCGACCTGGGCGTCACCGAACGGCAACTGCGGGAGGACCTGGAGTTGCTCTGGGTCTGCGGGCTGCCCGGCTACGGCCCGGGTGACCTGATCGACATGGCCTTCGACGGCGACCGGGTGACCATCACCTACGACGCCGGCATCGACCGGCCGCTGCGGCTCACCCCGGACGAGGCGCTGGCCCTGGTGGTGGCGCTGCGGATGCTCGCCGAGACCCCCGGGGTGGCCAACCGGGAGGCCGTCGAACGGGCCCTGGCCAAGATCGAGAACGCGGCCGGTGACCTGGTCGGCGCGCCGGTGGCCGTCCGGCTGCCCGGCGAGAGTCAGCGGGTGCAGGAACTGCGGGCCGCGGTCGAGCGGCGGCGGGCGCTGCGGATCACCTACTACACCGCCGCCCGGGACGAGAGCACCGACCGTGTCATCGACCCGCTGCGGATGCTGATGGTCGACGGCCGGGCGTACGTCGAGGCGTGGTGCCGCCGCGCCGAGGCGGTCCGGTTGTTCCGGGCCGACCGGATCGACGCGGTGGTCGAGCTGGACGAGCCGGCCGTGGTGCCGCCGCAGGCCCGCCCGCACGACCTGCGGCAGGGGGTGTTCCAGCCGTCACCGGACCTGCCGCTGATCACCCTGCGGATCGGCCGGGGCGAGCGGTGGATCACCGAGTACTACCCGTGCGAGCGGGTCGAGGTCGACGGCGACCACTGGAGGGTGTCGCTGCGGGTGACCGACCTCGACTGGGCCCGCCGCTTCGTGCTCGGGCTCGGCCCGGACGTCACCGTCCTCGCCCCGGTCGAGCTGGCGACCCAGGTACGCGCCCAGGCCACCGCCGCGTTGGAGGCGTACGCGACGCCCGGCGGCCTCGGCCTGCCCGGCGGGCGCGGTGACGTGCCGGTAGGCTGACCGCCGTGGTGAAGTGGATCGTTCTGGCGGTGCTGCTGTTCGCGCTGGTCGTGTTGGCCCTGGCGGTCCGTCCGGTGCTGGTGCGACTGCCCCGGCTGCGCCGGGCGGCGATGGCGTTGCAACGTCGCCAGGCCGAGGCCGAGACGCTGCGGCACAGCGCCGAGGCGTTGCAGGAACGGGCCGAGGTGCTGCAACGGCAGACCGAGACGACCCAGCAGCGGCTCGAACTGATCAAGGCCAAGCGCGGGAGTTGATCGACAGCGGTCGGTGGGCGACCCGCCCGGGGCCCGTCCGGAGTCCGTTTCACGCAGCTCTGCACCCGTCCAGGTGGTTGACGGGACACTCGCAGGTGGTCAAGACTTCACCGGCCGGGCCGCATCAGCGGTGGCCCGGCGGGTGGCAGCAGCCCGTCACGCACGTACGATGGGCTTCGACACACCCTTCGACACAGAGCGACTGGAGCTTCCCATGGGTGCCCTCAAGCCGTGGCACATCGCCGTACTCGTGGTCGTGCTGATCCTGCTGTTCGGTGCGAAGCGGCTCCCCGACGCGGCCCGCTCGCTCGGCCGTTCGCTGCGGATCATCAAGGCGGAGACCAAGAGCCTGGCCGACGACGACCGCGACCTGGCCGAGAAGGCCGACGCGCAGGCCGGCTACCAGCCGCTGCCGCCCCAGCAGCAGCCCGTGCAGCAGCAGCCGTACGCGCCGCAGCCCCAGCAGCAGTACGCCCCGCCGCAGGCTCCGCAGCAGCCGCTCGCCCCGCCGGTCGACCCGGTGCAGCGCGTCCGCGACAACTGACCGAAGGGCCCGATCACCGTGGCCTTCGCGCTCCGTAAACGTGGCCCCAGCACCTTCGAACGGGCCTCCGACGGTTCCATGACCCTGATGGAGCATGTCCGCGAGCTGCGGAACCGGCTGTTCCGCGCCTCGCTGGCGATCCTGGTCGGCTTCGGCTTCGGTATCTGGCTGGCGACGCCGGTCCGGGTACTGCTCTCGAAGCCGTACTGCGACCTGCCTCAGGCAAAGGACCCGGATACCGGGCTGTGTAAGTTCGTCCAGCTCGGCGTTGCCGATGTCTTCCTGCTCAATCTGAAGATCGGCCTTTGGGTCGGGTTGATCATCGCGGCGCCGGTCTGGCTCTACCAACTCTGGGCGTTCATCGCGCCGGGTCTGCACCGGCACGAGCGGCGGTACGCGTACATCTTCACGACGCTCGCCGCGCCGCTGTTCGCGGCCGGCGCGGTGCTGGCCTTCTTCGTCACCACCAAGGGCCTGGAGTTCCTGCTCGACATCTCCGGTGGCGACATCTCCACCACCCTGGAGGTCACCCGCTACATCTCGTTCGTCACCAACCTGATCCTGTTGTTCGGGGTGGCGTTCGAGTTCCCGCTGGTGGTGCTGATGCTCAACTTCGTCGGGTTGGCCAGCGCCCGGAAGCTGCTGAGCTGGTGGCGGATTGCGGTCTTCGTGTTCTTCGCCTTCTCCGCCGTGGTGACGCCCACCCCCGACCCGTTCGGCATGACCGCGCTGGCGATCTGCCTCTGCGCGCTCTACTTCGCCGCAGTCGGCGTGGCGTTCATCAACGACCGGCGCAAGGGGCGGCGTAAGGAGTCCTACGCGGGGTTGAGCGACGACGAGGTGTCGCCGCTGGAGTTGGACGACGACCCGGTGGTGGCCACGCCGGAGCTGGAGTTGTCCGAGCCGGTGCACGCCTCCGAGCCGGTCGCCCCGCCCAAACCGATCGACCGCCGCTACGACGACATGACCTGACCGCCGGGCCATCCGCACCACCCGACGCCGCCGC
>NZ_JBMDWU010000342.1:0-16897 GCF_048594385.1 Micromonospora sp.
CGCGCCCGCCGGCCCGGCCGGTGGACACCGGGCACCCGGCAGGTCCACCGGCACCAGGTGGCGGGCGGCACCGCCTCCGGCCGGCGGTCCTACACGGCGGCGAGGACGGCGGCCTCGATGTGGTCCCGCTGCTCGTCCGACGGCCAGCCACCGACCAGGTAGAACGCGTCGACCACGTCACCGCCGAGGGTGGAGATCCGGGCGGCGCGCACCTGCGCCCCGGCCTCGTCCAGCGCGCAGGTGACCCGGTAGAGCAGGCCGGCCGCGTCGGCGGCGCGCAGCTCCAGCAGGACCGCGTCGGTGGCCGCCTCCCGGTGCCAGACGACCCGGGGGGCCGCTCCCCCGCTGCGGGCGGCCAGCGCCCGGCCGCGCAGCCGTTGGGTCACCGAGACGTCACCGGCGACCGCGCGCCGCAGATCGGCGCTGAGCGCGATCGGGTCCGGGGCCAGCCCGTAGCGCGGCTGCACCCGGCACTCGACCAGGGCCCGGCCGTCGACCGTGGCGGCGTCCGCCGAGATCACCTCCAGCCGGTGCAGGGCCAGGCAACCGGCGACCGTGGCGAGCAGCCCCCGCCGGTCGGCCGCGGCCACCGCCACCCGGTCCTCGGTCAGGTGTACGACCGGCAGCGGCCCGGAGACCAGCGCCGGGTCGGGGGCCGGCGGGGCGGGCACCACGCCCGTGTCCAGGGTGGTCCGCACCCGGGCGACCAGCTCGGCGATCAGCCGCCCCTTCCACCCGGACCAGGCGGCCGGGCCGGTGGCGGCGGCGTCGGCCAGCACCAGGGCGTGCAGCAGCTCCAGCGTGGTGGTGTCGCCGACCCGCTCGGCCACCCCGGCGATCGTCTTCGGGTCGGACAGGTCGCGGCGGGTCGCCACGTCGGGCAGGAGCAGGTGCAGCCGGACCAGCGTGCCGATCAGCGCCGCCTCCTCGGCGGGCAGGCCGATCCGGGTGGCCACCGCCTCGGCCAGCGGTGCGCCGACGGTGGAGTGGTCGCCGTCCAACCCCTTGCCGATGTCGTGCAGGAACGCGCCGATCAGCAGCAGGTCGGGGCGCTCGACGTCGCGGGTGTGCCGGCTCGCCTCGTACGCGGCCTGCACCAGGTGCCGGTCGAGGGTGAACCGGTGCACCGGGTTGTGCTGGGGCAGGCTGCGCATCCGGGTCCACTCGGGCAGCCAGCCGTCGATCAGGCCGTACCGGTCGCAGGTCTCCCAGGCGGGCACCAGGCCGGGGCCGGCGCCGAGCAGGGTGACGAACGCGGCCCGGGCGGCCGGCGGCCAGGGCGCGGGCAGCGGCGGGCAGTACGCGGCCAGCCACTCGCAGGTGGCCCGCGCGATCGGCAGCCGGTGGGTGGCTGCGGCGGCGGCGATCCGCAGCGACAGGCTCGGGTCGGGGCGGGCCCCGATGGCGGTCCGGGCGAGCACCAGTTCCCCGTCGTGCTCGACCACGTCCCGGGCGACCGGGCGGCGCAGCGGCCGGCCGTCGGTGCCCCGGCGACGGCCGGAGCGGAGCCGGTCGGCGGCCCGCCAGGCGTCGTCGAGGGCGTGGCTGACGGTGCGCGCGTCGCCGGCCACCCGGCGCAGCAGGGCGTCACCGTCGCCGGAGTCCGCCCGCGCCCCGGCCTCGGCGGCCGCGGCCGCCGACTGGCGCAGGCCGAGCAGCGCGGCCACCCCGGCGCGTTCCTGGGCGACCAGCCGGTCGACCCGGCGTCCCACCTGCTGGTGGAGGGCGTCGCGGGTGTCCAGCAGCCGCAGGTGGGCGGCGCGGACGGCGGGACGCAGCGCGTCGGTGATCCCGGCGGTGGCGATGGCCCGCAGGATGCCCACGTCGCGCAGCCCGCCGGCGGCCTCCTTCAGGTCGCCTTCGAGCAGGAAGGCCAGTTCACCGTGGGTACGCCAGCGCACCTCGGTGATCTCCCGCAGGGCGGGCAGCTGGCGGACGGCGGTCCGCCGCCAGTGGTCGGTGGCGGTCCGGGTGAGGGTGTCGGCCAGCGCCCGGTCACCGGCGACGAACCGGGCGTCGAGCAGGGCCAGGGCGACCTTGACGTCGTCCTGGGCCACCGACAGCGCCTCGGCGAGGGTACGCACGGAGTGGTCGAGCCGGACCCCGGCGTCCCAGATCGGGTACCACAGTGAGGCGGCCAACTCGTCCACCCCGGCCACCCCGGCGTGCAGCAGCACGAGGTCGAGGTCCCCGTAGGGTGCGCACTGCCGACGGCCGAGGCCGCCGACGGCGATCAGCGCGATGCCCTCCCGGGCCGGCAGCAGGCCGTGCAGCCAGGCGTCGAACGCCCCGGCCCGGGCGAGCCGGGCCGGTTCGCCGATGCCCGCGGGAACCCCGACGACCCCGTCGACCAGGAGGTCCGTCCCTGCGTCGGTGCTGTCGTCCGACGCGTTCCTCCTGGTCGACGGGGTCATCTACAGGTCCTCCTACAGGGCGTCGAGGCCGCGCTCGCCGGTACGAACCCGGACGACCTCTTCCACGCCGGTCACCCAGACCTTGCCGTCACCGATCTTGCCGGTACGGGCGGCGGCCACGATCGCGTCGACGACCTTGTCGACGTCCATCTCGTCGGTGAGCACCTCGACCCGGATCTTGGGCAGGAACTCGACCGTGTACTCGGCACCCCGGTAAACCTCGGTGTGCCCCTTCTGACGCCCGTACCCCTGGACCTCGCTGACGGTCAGGCCGGCAACGCCGAGAGCGTGCAGGGCCTCCTTCACCGCGTCCAGTTGGTACGGCTTGATGACCGCGGTCACCAGCTTCATGTCCATGCCCTCCATTCTCCGAACGTTAACCGGCGACCTTCTCGTCCACCGGCGCGGCGGCCGGCTCGGAGGCCTTCGCGCCACCCGGGGTGATCCCGGCCATCGCGAACGCCCCGCCACCGGCACCGCCGGTGCTCGGGGAGAGGTCGTAACCGCTCTCCGCGTGCTCGCTGATGTCGATACCCTCGACCTCGTCCTCGGCCTTGACCCGGAAACCGAGGGTCTTGTCGATGACGAAGGCGAGCACCCAGGCGACCCCGAAGGACCAGGCGGTCACGATCAGGCCGGCGAGGGCCTGGCGGCCGAACTGGGTCACGCCGCCGCCGTAGAACAGGCCGTCGGAGGCGCCGACCACGTCGCTGATCGCGGCGTTGACCGAGTTGGTGGCGAACAGGCCGAGCCACAGCGACCCGATCCAACCGCCGACGAAGTGCACGCCGACCACGTCGAGCGAGTCGTCGTAGCCGAGCTTGTACTTCAGGCTGATGGCCAGGGCGCAGACCACACCGGCGACGATGCCGAGCAGGACGGCCGCCCAGGGGGCGATGAACCCGCAGGCCGGGGTGATGGCGACCAGACCGGCGACGGCACCGGACGAGGCACCGACCATGGTCGGCTTCTTGTCCTTGATCCACTCCACCGCGATCCAGCCGAGCACCGCCGCGGCGGTGGCGAGCTGGGTGTTGATGAAGGCCAGCCCGGCGACCGAGTCGACGGTCAGCTCCGACCCGGCGTTGAAGCCGAACCAGCCGAACCACAGCAGGCCGGCGCCGAGCGCGACCAGCGGGATGTTGTGCGGCTTCATGCCCTCACGCGGCCAGCCGAGCCGCTTGCCGAGCACCAGGGCGACGGCCAGGGCCGCCGCACCGGCGTTGATGTGCACCGCGGTACCACCGGCGAAGTCGAGCGCGTGGATCTTGGCGCCGATGATGCCGCCGCCCCACACCCAGTGGGCGACGGGGAAGTAGACCAGGGTGGCCCAGCCGAAGGCGAACAGCAGCCAGCCGCCGAACTTGGCCCGGTCGGAGATCGCACCGCTGATCAGCGCGACGGTGATCACCGCGAAGACCATCTGGAACGCCATGAACACGTACAGCGGGACGCCGATGCCGCTGGGGTTCTCCGCCGTGGCGCCCCACAGGTCGGTCTCGGCGAGGAAGGTCTTGGTGCCCAGGTACGCACCGGGGTCGCCCCAGAAACCGTTGACGTCGGTCCCGAAAGCAATGCTGAAACCGTAGAACCACCACAGAACAGAGATGAGCCCGATGGCGGAGAAGCTCATCATCATCATGTTGAGCACGCCCTTGGCCCGGTTGAGGCCGCCGTAGAACAGCGCCAGTCCGGGGGTCATGAGCAGCACGAGAGCGGTCGAAACCAGCAGCCAAACGGTGTTGCCGCCGTCGATCGTCGGTGCTTCAGGCACGCTGGCCTCCTAAAGGTGAAGTTCCCTCCTTCGCGGCTTCCGGGGCAGCGTCGCCCGTACGCCGGTTGCGCGGAAGCTTGGCCGGCTGCTGTTTCCTGGACCGACACCCCTCGATTTCCGACACGTGACGGGTTGTTTCCGGCGTGTGAAGAACCTCGATCATGAAACTCCGGATACGAAAGAGTGGCCGTTCCGGCAACGAACGGCCACTCTTTCCCCGTTGCGGTCGTCAGCGCAGGGCGTACTCCAGGGTGTGCCGTTCGTAGTCGAGCAGGCGCAGATCGCGCATCGGGCGACGGAGGTGACCCTTGTGCACGATCCGGACGAACGCGGGCTCCCCCGCCGCCGCCATCCGCCGGATGCCCTCAACGTGGTCGACGATCCGCTTGCGGATGGTCCGGATCAGCCGGTGCCGGTCCCGGGGGATCAGCCCGTACGCGTCGGCGAAGAGCCGCAGCCGGCGCGGCCGGTCCGGGTGCTTCCAGCCGAGCGTGATCGAGTCCCGGTCGGCGAAGATCGGCACCCAGGTCCACGCCGCGTACGCCACGTCGTAGATCCGGGCCCCGGGCGAGGCGAGGTCGAAGTCGATCAGGCCGAGGGTGCCGTCGGGCCGCCAGATCACGTTGTGCGGGGCGGCGTCGTGGTGGCAGATCACCTCGGTGTCCGGTGGCGGCGGCCCGAACGAGCGCCAGACCGCGCCGGGCGGCGGGGCGAAACCGTACTGGGCGTCGTGGAACATCCGCAGCATGGTCGCCACCGTCACCAGCGCCTCGTCGGTCACCCAGTGCGGGGCCAGCGGGTACTCCCCGCACTCCCCTTCGAGGTAGGACAGCACCTCCCGGTTGCGCTCGTCCATGCCCAGCGCCCGGGGGGCGCCGGTGAACCCGACGTACTCCAGGTGGCGCAGGAGGGCGTGCACCGAGGGCGTCCACGGGCCGGCGTTGCGTCGGACGGTGTCGCCGACCCGGACGACGGTGCTCACGTTCCCGCCGTGCAGCGGGATCTCCTGCGAGGTCACGTACGGTCTCCCCAGGCCCGGCGCCGCATGGCGGGGGTCACGCCACCCGGCGTACGCGCGATCGTCGTTGCTCACCGCGAGGTTACGCGTCCCGGGCGAGCGGCTCGGTGCCGAGCAGCGCGTCGACGAACTGCGCCGGGTCGAAGGGGGCCAGATCGTCCGCGCCCTCGCCGAGGCCGACCAGCTTGACCGGGATGCCGAGCTTGCGCTGGACGGCGATCACGATGCCGCCCTTGGCCGTCCCGTCGAGCTTGGTCAACACCACGCCTGTCACGTTCACCACCTCGGTGAAGACCCGGGCCTGTTCCAGCCCGTTCTGCCCGGTGGTGGCGTCCAGGATCAGCAGCGTCTCGTCGATCGGGCCGTGCTTCTCCACCACCCGCTTGACCTTGCCCAGCTCGTCCATCAGGCCGATCTTGTTCTGCAACCGGCCGGCGGTGTCGATGAGCACGGTGTCGGTGCCGGCGTCGATGCCCCGGCGGACCGCGTCGAAGGCCACGCTTGCCGGGTCGGCGCCCTCGGCGCCCCGGACCGTCTCGGCGCCCACCCGGCCACCCCAGGTCTCCAGCTGGTCGGCGGCGGCGGCCCGGAAGGTGTCGGCCGCGCCGAGGGTGACCGAGCGCCCGTCGGCGACCAGCACCCGGGCGATCTTGCCGCAGGTGGTGGTCTTGCCCGCGCCGTTGACCCCGACCACCAGCAGCACCGCCGGCACGCCGTCGCGGCCGGTGGTGCGCAGCGACCGGTCCAGGCCCGGGTCGAGCGCGGTGACCAGCTCGGTGGCGAGCAGGTCGCGCAGCTCACCGGCGGAGCGGGTGCCGAGCACCCGGGTCCGCTCGCGGAGCCGGTCGACGATGTCCCGGGTGGCGTCGATGCCGACGTCGGCGGTGATCAGGCTGTCCTCGATCTCCTCCCAGGCGTCCTCGTCGAGGTGGTCGCGGGCGAGCAGGCCGAGCAGGCCCTTGCCGAAGGCGTTCTGCGAGCGGGCCAGCCGGGACCGCAGCCGGACCAGCCGGCCGGCGGTCGGCTCGGGACCCTCCAGCGGCGGGGCCGTCGCCCCCGGCGGCTCGACCAGCACGCCGGTGGACCGGTCGGATTCGGCCGCCTCGACGGGTGGCCCGGCCAGGTCCTCCTCGGCCCGGGTGTCGACCTCGGTCTGCGGCAGCGGGGGTGCGGCACGCCGACGCAGCCGGGGCACGACCAGGCCGAGGCCGCCGAGGATCAGCACGCCGAGCAGGGCCAGTGCGACGAGGAGGTAGTCCGTCATGCCGAAATCCTGTCAGATGCCGACGACCGCGTCCCACTCACCGCCTCCAGACCCGGGCGAGCTGCGGGTACGCTCGCCGCTGCCGGGGGTGACCCACCCGCCCACGGGGTAGCAGAGATGAACCGTCTTCTCCTCGGAGGTGCCACCCATGCCCGAGCCACGTCTGCTCATCGGCCCGTTGCTGCGCCGGGTCGTCGACACCCGGGCGACGGTGTGGGTCGAGACCAGCGGGCCCGCGGTGGTCACCGTCCGCACGGCCGACGGCGCCACCGGCTCCGCGCCGACCTTCTCCGCGTACGACCACCACTACGCGCTGGTGGTGGTGGAGGGGCTGACCCCGGACCACGCCACCACCTACGAGGTGCTGGTCGACGACGAGCTGGTCTGGCCGGTGGCCCGCGACGGGTTCCCGCCCAGCGTGATCCGGACCAGGGCGGCCGACGACCGGGACCAGCCGGTGAGCCTGATCTTCGGGTCGTGCCGCGAGACCACCCAGCACAACACCACCCGCAAGCTGCCCCCGGACGCGCTGGACGCGTACGCCCGGCGGCTGATGGCCGCGCCCGACCCGGGCGATCTGCCCGACCTGCTGGTGCTGCTCGGTGACCAGGTCTACGCCGACGTCACCTCGCCCACGGTCCGGCGGCTGCTCAAGCGGCGTCGGCGGCGGCCGAAGGACGCCCCGGCCGACCAGGTGGTCAGCTTCGACGAGTACACCAAGCTCTACCTGGAGTCGTGGCGCGACCCGGAGATCCGCTGGCTGCTCTCCACCGTGCCGAGCGTGATGATCTTCGACGACCACGAGGTGATCGACGACTGGAACACCTCGAAGTCGTGGCGGGCCGACATGCGCCAGCAGGCCTGGTGGGCCGAGCGGATCCGCAGCGGCCTGGCCTCCTACTGGGTCTACCAGCACCTGGGCAACCTCGCCCCGGACGAGATCGCCGCCGACCCGCTCTACGCCAAGGTGGTCGCCGCCGAGGACGCCACCACGGTGCTGCGCGAGTTCGGCGAGCGGGTGGACAAGGAGGCCGACGAGGCGCACGACACCGAGCGCTGGCGGGCCGTGCAGTACCAGTGGAGCTACGCGCTGGACCTGGGCCGGACCCGGCTGGTCATGCTGGACAACAGGTGCAGCCGGGTACTCGAACCGGGTGCCCGGTCGATGCTGCCGGCCGGCGAGTGGTCCTGGTTCCTGGACCGGGCCCACGGGGTCTACGACCACCTGGTGGTCGGCGCGTCGCTGCCCTGGCTGCTGCCGCCGGGCATCCACCACGTGGAGGCGTGGAACGAGAAGCTGGCCGACTCCGGCAGGCCGTGGGTCGCCGGGCTGGCCGAGAAGCTGCGCCGGGCGCTGGACCTGGAGCACTGGGCCGCGTTCCGCCGCTCGTTCGACGCCCTCGGGGCGCTGTTCGTGCGGCTGGGCAGCGGCGAGCCGGGCAGCACCGGGGACCGGGTCGGCGCGGGGCCCGCCTACCCGGCGCCGGCGTCGATCAGCGTGCTCTCCGGCGACGTGCACCACTCGTACGTGGCCCGCGCCCGGTTCGACGACCCGACGGTACGCACCCCGGTGCACCAGCTCACCTGCTCCCCGATCCACAACCAGGTGCCGGCGGCGATGCGCCCGCTGATGAAGCTGGGCTGGAGCGCGGGGCCGGCGGCGGCCACCCGGGCGCTGGCCCGCTCCGCCGGGGTACGCCGCCCGACGGTGCGCTGGAAGAAGCTCGCCGGCCCGTACTTCGGCAACGCGGTGAGCACGTTGCGCCACACCGGGCGGGAGGCGGTGGTGCTGATCGAGGGCACCACCAGCGACGGGCACCTGCGTGAGGTGGCCCGGCAGCGGCTCTCCTCGGCGAAGTGACCCGCGCCACGTACCCTCGGTGCCGTGGACGATCATCTGCCGGAGACACTGCGCGTGCTGGAGCACGAACTGACCGCGTTGCTCCGCCGGGGCCGGGCGCTGTCCTGGGAGATCGCCCGGGAGGTGCATCCCAACCTGGAGCCCAACGCGTACGGCCTGCTGCTGTGGCTGCGCCGGTCCGGGTCGACCCGGTTGACCGACCTGGCCGCCGAGCTGGGTATCGGTAAGGGCACGCTGAGCCGGCAGATCCAGGGGCTGGAGGCGCTGGGCCTGGTGCGCCGCGATCCGGACCCGGCCGACCGGCGGGCGGCGCAGCTACGGCTGACCGAGGAGGGCACCCGGCGCTTCGACGCGGCCCGGTCGGCCCGGATGGACCAGATCAACAGGTCGATGGAGACCTGGCCGAAGCGGGACGTCGAGGAGTTCGCCCGCCTGATGCACCGGTTCAACGAGACCTTCTGAACCCGGCCGCGCCCCGGGTCAGGCGTCGTCGTGCCCCGGGTCCGGGGGAATAGAGCCACGTCACGTCCGGTTGTTGCTTGAGGCAACAAACACTTACGGTTGCCCGAGGCACCCTTTTCACCACCAGCGGAGGCAGCGACGATGACCCAGGCGACAGCGCCCACCCGGGCGACCGGCGTCGAGATGACCCACCGGCAGATCCTGGAGGCCCTCTCCGGACTGCTGCTGGGCATGTTCGTCGCGATCCTCTCCTCCACGGTCGTCTCCAACGCGCTGCCGCGGATCATCACCGAGCTCAAGGGCGGTCAGTCCGCCTACACCTGGGTGGTCACCTCGACCCTGCTGGCGACCACCGCGACCACCCCGATCTGGGGCAAGCTCGCCGACCTGACCAGCAAGAAGATTCTGGTCCAGCTCTCCCTGGCCATCTTCGTGCTGGGCTCCGTGCTGGCCGGGCTGTCCCAGTCCACCGAACAGCTCATCGCCTGCCGGGTGCTCCAGGGCGTCGGGGCCGGCGGCCTCACCGCCCTGGCCCAGGTGATCATGGCGACGATGATCGCGCCCCGCGAACGCGGCCGGTACAGCGGCTACCTCGGCGCGGTGATGGCCGTCGGCACCATCGGCGGCCCGCTGATCGGCGGCGTCATCGTCGACACCTCCTGGCTCGGCTGGCGCTGGTGCTTCTACGTCGGCGTGCCGTTCGCCATCGCCGCCCTGGTGGTGCTCCAGAAGACCCTGCACCTGCCGGTCGTCAAGCGCCAGGTGAAGATCGACTGGTGGGGCGCGACCCTGATCACCGCCGCCGTGTCGCTGCTGCTGATCTGGGTCACCCTGGCCGGCGACAAGTACGACTGGATCTCCTGGCAGAGCGCCGTCATGGTGACCGGCGCGGTCGTGCTCGGCACGCTCGCCATCCGGGTGGAGAACCGGGCCAGCGAGCCGATGATCCCGCCGCGGCTGTTCCGCAACCGCACCATCACCCTCGCCGTCGTCGCCAGCATCGCCGTCGGCGTGGGCATGTTCGGCGCATCGGTCTTCCTGGGTCAGTACTTCCAGATCAGCCGGGGCGAGAGCCCGACCATGTCCGGCCTGATGACCATGCCGATGATCCTCGGCCTGCTGGTCTCCTCCGTCGTCGTCGGCCGGATCATCACCCGGACCGGCCGTTGGAAGCGCTACCTGGTCGCCGGTTCCGCGCTGCTCACCGCCGGCTTCGCGCTGATGGGCACGATCCGCTACGACACCCCGTACTGGCACCTCGCCATCTACATGGCGCTGATCGGCCTCGGGCTCGGCATGACCATGCAGAACCTCGTCCTCGCCGTGCAGAACACCGTCAGCACCCACGAACTCGGCGCGGCCAGCTCGGTGGTGGCGTTCTTCCGCAGCCTCGGCGGCGCGGTCGGCGTGTCCGTGCTCGGCGCGGTCCTCGGCCACCGGGTCAAGGACTACATCGCCGACGGCCTCACCGCCCTGGGCATCCCGGCCTCCGGCTCGGGTAGCGGCGGCGTCCTACCCGACGTGCACACCCTGCCGGGCCCGATCCGGATCGTGGTGGAGAGCGCCTACGGCCACGGTGCCGGCGACATCTTCCTGGCCGCCGCCCCGTTCGGGCTGATCGCCCTGATCGCGGTGATCTTCATCAAGGAGATCCCGCTGCGCATGCACACCGGGGACGCCGTCACCGACACCGTCGCGCAGGAGTCCGCCGTCGCCGCGGGCGGCGGGGCGGCGGTGGTCCGCACCGGGACCGACCGGTGAGCATCCCCGTCGAGCGTGAGCAGTACGGCCCACAGGCCCGCCCGCTGGAGTTCGAGCGGGGCACCGACGGGCCCCGGGTGGTGCTGGTCGGCGTCGACGGCAGCCGGACCTCGCTACGTGCCGCGTCGTACGCGGCGGGGCTGGCCCGCAGGCAGGGCGCCGGGCTGGTGGTGGTCTTCGTCAGCGCCCCGGCCGGCTACGTCTCCCTCATGCCGGGGGTGGTGGCCGGGGCGGTCCAGCAGACCCACGACGAACTCGCCGACGATCTGCGGCAGGAGTGCCGCCGGGGCGCGGAGGAACTGGGGCTGCCGGTGACGTTCCTGTGCCGGCGTGGGGACGCGTACACCGAGCTGCGGGCGGCGGCCGACGAGTCCCGGGCGGACCTGGTGGTGGTCGGCTCCTCCGAGCAGGCGGGGCACCGGCTGGTCGGTTCCGTCGCCACCCGCCTGGTCCGCACCGGCCGCTGGCCGGTCCTCGTCGTCCCCTGACCGGGGCGGGGTCCGGGGAATGTCGGACCGGTCGGCGAGGATGCCGGCATGACCTGGCGTGCACCGGAGATCACCCGGACCCCTGAACTTCCCGTCGGCGACGAGCGGGCCATGCTGGAGAGCTGGCTCGACTACCATCGGCAGACCCTGCTGCTCAAGTGCGCCGGGCTGACCGGCGAGCAGTTGCGCACCCCGAGCGTGCAGCCGTCGACACTGACCCTGCTCGGCCTGGTCCGCCACCTGGGCGAGGTGGAGTCCTGGTGGTTCCGGGAGAACTTCGCCGGGCACCAGGTCGACTACCCGTACGGCACACCCGAGAACCCGGACGCCGACCTCGACGTGACCCACGCCGACGCCGAGGCCGACTTCGCCACCTACCACGAGCAGGTCACCCTGGCCCGGGCCGCCACCGTCGGCCGCTCGCTCGACGAGACGTTCACCGAGGTCGGCGCCAAGAAACGGACCTTCAGCCTGCGCTGGGTCTACCTGCACCTGATCGAGGAGTACGCCCGGCACAACGGCCACGCCGACCTGCTCCGGGAACGCCTCGACGGGGTCACCGGCGAATGACCCCGCCGCCGACCGGCCCGGCCGGAGGTCAGAGCCCCAGCGCCGCCCGCAGGTAGCGCAGTCCCTCCGGCCCACTCCACCGGTACGCCGACAGCCCGGCCGCCCGCGCCCCCCGGATCGCCCAGTCCTCGTCGTCGACGAAGAGCACCCGGGCGGGCGGGGTCTCCAGGGCGGTGCAGGCGGCCTGGAAGTACTCCTTCGCCGGCTTGTGCACCCCGACGACCGAGGAGTTGACCACCACGTCCAGCTCGCCGACCAGGCCCAGCTCGGCGAGGTCGGTGTCGAGCAGGTCGGTGGCGTTGGTGCCCAGCCCGGCCCGGATGCCGGCGGCCCGCGCCTCGCGGACGAGGGCCAGCACGTCGGCGTCGACCTCACCCCGGTAGCGCTGCCACTGCTCCACGGCCGCCCGCGCCCGCTGGGGGCCGACCGACTCGCTCAGCGCGTCGACCACACTGGACATCCAGTCGGCGTGGCTGACCTGCCCGGTCAGCACCGGTTGCAGCCGCCCCCAGTGCATGGCGATCTCGCCGAGCACCCCGGCGGCGAGGCCGTACTCCCGTTCGACGTCGGCGGCCACCGCCGGGTCCCAGTGGCGCAGCACGCCGTCGAAGTCGAGCAGGAGCGCCGTCGGCCGTTCCCGTGCCACTACTGATTCTCCTCGTGTCGGTCGGACCGCTCGGCGTCGGTCCGGTTGAGCCGTTGACTGATCACCTGGGTGACGCCGCTGCGCATGGTCACGCCGTAGAGCGCGTCGGCGATCTCCATGGTCCGCTTCTGGTGGGTGATGACGATGAGCTGGCTCTTCTCCCGCAACTGGGCGAGCAGGGTGATCAACCGGCCCAGGTTGACGTCGTCGAGGGCCGCCTCCACCTCGTCCATGATGTAGAACGGGCTGGGCCGGGCCCGGAAGATCGCCACCAGCATCGCCACGGCGGTCAGCGACCGCTCGCCGCCGGAGAGCAGCGACAGCCGTTTGATCTTCTTGCCGGGCGGCCGGGCCTCCACCTCCACACCGGTGCTGAGCAGGTCGTCCGGCTCGGTGAGGATCAACCGGCCCTCGCCACCGGGGAAGAGCACCGTGAAGACCTGCTCGAACTCGCGGGCCGTGTCGGCGAACGCGCTGGCGAAGACCTCCAGGATGCGCTCGTCGACGTCCTTGACCACGGTGAGCAGGTCACGCCGGGTGGCCTTGAGGTCCTCCAGCTGCTCGGAGAGGAACTTGAAGCGCTCCTCCAGGGCGGCGAACTCCTCCAACGCGAGCGGGTTGACCTTGCCGAGCAGGGCCAGTTCCCGTTCCGCCTTGGCGGCCCGCTTCTCCTGCACCGGCCGCTCGTAACGGACCGGCTCCGGCACCGGCAGGCCGTCGCGTTCGGCCGCCGCCACGTCCACCGGGGTCGGCGGCACGGGCTGGGTCGGGCCGTACTCGGCGACCAGGGTCTCCACGTCCAGGCCGAAGTCCTCGGCGGCCTTGGCCTCCAACTGCTCGATGCGCAGCCGCTGCTCGGCGCGGGCCACCTCGTCCCGGTGCACCTGGCTGGTCAGCCGCTCCAGCTCCGCGCCGAGCCGCTTCGCCGCGCCGCGTACCTCCTGGAGTTCGGCCTCCCGGGCGGCGCGTTCGCGGGCGACCGCGTCGCGGTGCTCCTCGGCCCGCGCGATGGAGGTGCCGAGCCGGGTCGGCGCCTCGCGGGCCCCACCGACCACGGCGCGGGCGATCGCCGCCCCCCGGGTCCGGGCCGCCCGCCGGGCCGCCGCCCGCTCCCGGGCCGCCCGTTCGGCGGTGGCCTGCCGGGCCAGCGAGTCGGCCCGGCCGGCGATCGAGGCGACCCGTTCCTCGGCGGTACGCACCGCGAGGCGGACCTCCATCTCGTTCTGCCGGGCCCGGGGCACCATCGCGGCGAGCTGGTCCCGTTCCTCGGTGGAGGGTTCCGCGTCGATCGGGGTGTCCTCGGCGAGCCGCAGCCGTTCCGCCAGCTCGGCGAGGGCGGCCAGGTCACGTTCCCGGGCCGCCTCGGCGCGGGACCGGCTCTCGCCGAGCCGGTCGGTCTCCGCCTTCGCCGACCGGGCCGCCGCACCCAGCTCGGCCAGCCGACGGGCGGCGGCGTTGCGGTGGCCTTCCGCCTCCCGCTTGGCGGCGGCGGCGTGCTGCACCGCCTCCTTCGCGGCGGCCACCTCGGCCCGGGCGTCGACCAACTGTTCGCGCAGCTCGGCGGCCGTCCGCTCGGCGGTGAGCCGGTTGGTGCGGGCCTCCTCCACGGCGGCCTGCACCTCGATGAAGCTGGCCGCCTTGGCCGACCCGCCGGCCGCCGCGTACGCCCCGACCACGTCGCCGTCCGGGGTGACCGCGCGCAGCTCCGGGTTGCCCGCGACCAGCTCGGCGGCGGCAGCGAGGTCGTCGACCAGCGCCACGTCGCGCAGCGCCCGGTGTACGGCGGGACGCAACTCGGGGGCGCACTCCACCAGGTCCGGTGCCCACCGGGCGGTCTCCGGAAGCCGGGGGCGCAGCGCGTCGGCGGAGCCGGTCATGCCGGGGCCGGCGGGGCTGCCGACCAGCAGGCCGGCCCGGCCGGCGTCGGAGATCTTCAGCAGCCGCATCGCCTCGACGGCCTCGTCGACACCGGTGACCGCGACCGCGTCGGCCAGCCCGCCGAGCGCCGCGGCGAGCGCCGCCTCGTGGCCGGCGGCGACGGTGAGCAACCCGGCCAGGCTGCCCAGCAGGCCGGGCACCTCGTCGGCGCGGGCGAGCAGCGCCCCGGCACCGTCCTTGCGGCGCAGCCCCAGGGCGAGCGCCTCCTCGCGGGCCTTCCACGTCGCGGCGTCCTTCTCGGCGGCCCGCTCGGTGTCGGCCAGCGCCCGGACGGTGGCCTGGGCCCGCTCGTGGGCGGCCACCGCCTCGGCGTGCCGGTCGTCCAGTTCGGCGTTGTCCCGGTCGGCCTCGGTGGACTGTTCGGCGACCGCGTCCAGCTCGGCCTGGGCCTGGTCGGCGCGGGCCAGGGCGTCGGCGTGGGCGGCGGCGAGCCGCTCGATCTCCTCACCGGCGCTCGTGGTCCGCGCCTGCGCCGAGTTCACCTGCCCGGTCAGCCGGGCCAGCCCCTCCCGCCGGTCGGCGATCGCCTTGGCGGCGGCGACCAGTTCCCGTTCGGCGGCGGCGAGCTGGCGTTCCAGCTCCTGCCGGTGCTCGACGGCCTCGGCGAGCCGGATCTGGTCGTCGGTGAGCGCCGCGCGCAGCTCCTCCTCCTGCTCGCGGACCCGCTGCGACTCGGCCTCCAACTGGTCGGGGTCGCGGCCGGGGCGCTCGTCGTCGCCGGTGGCGCTGAGGTGGCGCAGCCGTTCCCGGGCCACCTGCTCCACCGAGCGGAACCGTTCGGAGAGCGCGGAGAGCTTGTACCAGGTGTCCTGGGCGGCGGCGAGCAGCGGCGCGTCCTCGGCGAGCGCGGCCTCCAACTCGCCGAGGCGGCCCTGGACCTCGGCGTGTTCGCCCTCGATCTGTTCGCGCCGCTGGCGCAGCGCCGTCTCGTCGGCGATCTCCTTGTCGAGGGTGGCCCGCAGGGTGTGCAGGTCGTCGGCGAGCAGCCGGAGCCGGGCGTCGCGCAGGTTGGCCTGGATGGCGGCGGCCCGGCGGGCCACCTCGGCCTGGCGGCCCAGCGGCTTGAGCTGACGGCGCAGCTCGGCGGTGAGGTCGGTCAGCCGGTTGAGGTTCGTCTGCATCGCGTCGAGCTTCCGCAGCGCCTTCTCCTTGCGCTTGCGGTGCTTGAGGACCCCGGCCGCCTCCTCGATGAACGAGCGGCGGTCCTCCGGCTTGGCGTGCAGCATGCCGTCGAGCCGACCCTGGCCGACGATGATGTGCATCTCCCGGCCGATGCCGGAGTCGCTGAGCAGCTCCTGGATGTCGAGCAGCCGGCAGGAGTCGCCGTTGATCTCGTACTCGCTCTCGCCGGAGCGGAACATCCGGCGGGTGATGGAGACCTCGGTGTACTCGATCGGCAGCGCGCCGTCGGTGTTGTCGATGGTGAGGGTGACCTCGGCCCGGCCCAGCGGCGCCCGCCCGGCGGTGCCGGCGAAGATGACGTCCTCCATCTTGCCGCCGCGCAGCGCCTTGGCGCCCTGCTCGCCCAGCACCCAGGCGATCGCGTCGACGACGTTGGACTTGCCGGAGCCGTTCGGGCCGACCACGCAGGTGATCCCGGGCTCCAGCTTCAGCGTCGTGGCGGAGGCGAAGGACTTGAACCCCTTCACCGTCAGACTCTTGAGATGCACCTGTCCGATCCTCGTCCGGTGGCCACCGCAGGCGTCGCGGGCTGCGCGGACCTGGTGAACCCGCAGACTAACCCGTGGGTACGCGGCGACCGGCACGCGACCCGCCCCGGGACCGCCGGCCGACCGCCGTGCGGGGGGTGGAATTGATCGGGGTGGCCCACGCCACATCGGTTCGCAAGATCGTGAATTGGTGAGCGGAGAAATATGTGGCGGACAGCACTGCGCGCCGGCACGAAAGTGTCGGCGCGCTTTTTCGCGGTGGTGCTGTTCAGTTTTCTGCGTACCCGACGATCAGGTGAGCGCCGGCTCGGCCAGCCGGAGGAGGTCGTCCACCTCCGCCGCAGCCGCCGCGAGCCGATCGTTGTCGGCACGCAGGCGCGTGATCTCGAACTCCAGGGCCTGGACCCTGGAACGCAGTCGGGTGACCTCGTCGAGCAGACGCCGGTCGGGCGCTGCACCTACGTGGCCGTAGAGGGCCTTCGCCATGCTGACTCCTTGATATGCGCTGCCGGAAAAGCCGGCCAACGCGCGCCCATTTCGTGTTCGCGACTACTACCAGGCCATCGAAATCCGGGCGTGGCTGGGCGCGACTGGCGACACCTACATATTGAGCGATAACCCCTCGTTCGTCAAGTTCTCGCAGGCCGTAGATCATCTCCACGTCTGCCCTGTGCACTTGCTGAGGGGGCCGCAAGGCTCGGACACTCTCTGTCCGGACTCCTTGACTCTACGCCTTCCCGGACGGGTACGGTGACCCTGGACGGTCGTCCCTCCTTAACTCTTCCTTAGCCACATTGCCGCTGTTCCGTGGCCGCCGTAGCGTCACCCCGGCCCGCAAGCGACCCGTGGAGGCGACAGGCGTGTACGGCTGGACCGACCCGAACGACCCGGACGCCGCATACCGACGGCCGCAGCCGTCGACGGATGACCCGGCCTGGCTGACCGACCGCCCCGCCCCCCGCTCGGCGTACCTCTTCGGCGACGACCCGGCCGCGGGCGCACCGGCGCAGCCGGGCCCCGCCGGGGCGGAC
>NZ_JBMDWU010000343.1:0-11307 GCF_048594385.1 Micromonospora sp.
GCGGTGACCTCGAAGGTCTCCTCGAACTGCTTCACGAACTCGGAGAGCTCGATCAGCGTCATCTCCTTGAACGCGTCGAGCAGCTCGTCGGTGCTGAGCTTCGCCATGTCTGGCGTCCTTTCTCGCAATGAAAATTAAAGAACGTGGTGCGCCGGGAGGCCTCAGGCCGCCTCGGCGCCCTCCTGCTCGCGCTTCTTGTCCGCCAGGGCGGCCGCCGCGCGGGCGGCCTTGGAGAGCGGCGCCTGGAACAGGGCCGCGGCCTTGCTCAGGTTGCCCTTCATCGCGCCGGCCAGCTTGGCCAGCAGCACCTCACGGGACTCCAGGTCGGCGAGCTTCGTGACCTCGGCCGCGGAAATGGCCTTGCCCTCGAACACACCGCCCTTGATGACGAGCTTCGGGTTGGCCTTCGCGAAGTCGCGAAGACCCTTCGCCGCCTCGACGACGTCGCCCGAAACGAAAGTCAGCGCGGTAGGACCGGTGAACAGCTCGTCGAGGCCGGAGATGCCCGCCTCGGTCGCGGCACGCTTGGCCAGCGTGTTCTTCGCGACCGTGTAGGTGGTCTCCTTGCCGAGCGAGCGCCGCAGCTGGGTGAGCTGGGAAACCGTCAGACCACGGTACTCGGTGAGCACCGCAGCGCCCGAGGTACGGAAGCTCTCGGTCAGCTCAGCGACGGCCGTGGCCTTGTCGGCCCGGATCGGCTTGTCCGCCATGTCCCTCCTCTCTCGTTACTCGGAGCTGGTCGCCGTCGGGGAGCACAGGGCTCGGTGACGGCGCCGGAGGCGTCACGACAACGAAAAAGCCCCGGCGCAGGGCGCGCGGGGCGAGGGCGGGGCCGATCACCATGGTCGGCGGACCACGGGGAGGAACCGAACTACGCTTACCGCCCTGCGCGGGTCGCCCGTCATCGCGGAGCCTTCGACCGTGCCGGGGCACGGTGACCAGCGGTCTCTGGGTGGAACTACCGCACCAGGTTACGCGACGGCCCGGCCATCACCAAATCGCCCTCCGCCGGTCACGGGCGGACCCGCCGCCACCGCACGTAGCCGGCCAGTGCCGCCCCCGCCCAGGCCAGCGCCCAGGCCGACAGGAGCAGCGCGGTGCCGGTGGGCAGGGAACCGGCGAGCGCCCGCGCGGTGGCCAGCACCGGCGGCACCAGCCAGGGCGCCACCGAGCCGCGCAGGCCCAGCGCGAGGGTGCCGACCGCGCCCAGGGCGAGCACGGCGACGCCGTACCCGGCGCTGCGGGTGAGCGCCCGGCTGGCCAGGGCACCCAGGGCCACCGCGGGCAGCAGGGCGAGCAGGTGCGCCCACAGGCCGAGGGCCAACGCCGCCACCACCGGCAGATCACCCGGACCGGGCGCGGCCACCCCGCCGACCAGCCACGGGAAGAGCAGCGCGACCAGCACCGTGCCCACCCCGGCGAGCACGGCCGCGAGCAGCCCGGCGAGCCGCTCCCGGACCGGACCGACAAGCACCTGCGCCAGCCGGCGCTGCACGTCCGGCTCGACGTCCAGCAGGATCTTGGTCTGCCAGGCCAGCACCGGGAAGAGCACCACCGCACTGACGCCGTACGCCTCCGCCGGGCGGGCCCGGCCGCCGCCGTACAGGATGCCCAGGGCCAGCAGGCCGGCCAGCAGCGGCGCCAGCGCCCGTCCGGTACGCAGGAAGCCGGCCAGCCGCATCCGAACCAGGGCGGTCACCGGGCCACCTCCCCCGCCCGGCCGTCCCGCGCCGGCTCACCCGCCGACCCGGCCCCGGCGGGCGGGACGGGTGCCGGCGGCGCATCCGCCCCTGAGGGCGTGCCGGCGGGTTCGCGTACCCGCAGGATCTGGTGGCCGTCGGCGCGTAACCGGGCGACGGTGCCGGCCACCCGCGCGGCCGGCACCGCGACCACGACCACGGCGACGGCGGCGTCACCGGCGGCCGGCTCGTCGGTGACCAGGCCGTCGGCGACCGTCCAGTGCCGGGCCCCGGGGAGCCGGACCGTCTCGCCCCGGTGGTCACTGACCAGGACCGCTCCCCCGGCCGCCAGCACCTCGTCGACCAGTTCCGGGACCAGGCCCCGGGCGGCGGCGTCCAGCCCCTCCCATGGCTCGTCGAGGACCAGCAGACCGGGGGTCCGCAGCATCGCCTGGGCCAGGCCGACCTTCTGCGCCGTGCCCTTGGACAGGTCGGGCAGGCGGACCGCGCGGAACGGGGTCAGGCCCAGCCGGTCGATCCACCTGTCGACGGCCCGGTCGGCGTCGGCCCGGCCCAGGCCGGCGGCCCGGCCCATCGCGGTGAGGTAGCGGGTCACGGTGAACGGCTGGTCGGCGGGGAACCGCTCGGGCACCCAGCCGACCCGGTGCGGGCGGTCGACCACCCGGCCCCGGACCGGACGCAGCACCCCCGCGCAGAGTTGCAGCAGGGTCGACTTGCCGGCCCCGTTGCGGCCGAGCACCACCGCCACCTCGCCCGGGTCGAGGCGGGCCGTGACGCCGCGCAGCACCCAGGGGCCACCCCGGCGGTACCGGAGCCGGACGTCCTCCAGTCGCATGGGGTGAGCCTGCCACAGCCCGACACACGGCAGGGGCCCCGCCACGGTGCGTGGCGGGGCCCCTGCGCGGGAGCGGTCGGGATCAGCCCTCGACGGCGTTCTCCTGGAGGTTCTTCACCACGTTCGGGTCGATCGGGACGCCCGGACCCATCGTGGTGGCCAGGGTGACCTTCTTGAGGTACTTGCCCTTGGCCGCGGACGGCTTGGCGCGGAGCACCTCGTCCAGCACCGCGGCGTAGTTGTCGATCAGCTGGGTCTCGGAGAACGAGGCCTTGCCGATGATCAGGTGGAGGTTGGAGTGCTTGTCCACCCGGAAGGTGATCTTGCCGCCCTTGATGTCCGAGACGGCCTTGGTGACGTCCATGGTCACCGTGCCCGTCTTCGGGTTCGGCATCAGGCCGCGCGGGCCCAGGATCCGCGCGATCCGGCCGATCTTGGCCATCTGGTCCGGCGTGGCGATCGCCGCGTCGAAGTCCAGCCAGCCGCCCTGGATCCGGGCGACCAGCTCGTCCGTGCCCACCTCGTCGGCACCGGCAGCGGCGGCCTCCTCGGCCTTCGCGCCGGCGGCGAAGACGATCACGCGGGCGGTCTTACCGGTGCCGTGCGGCAGGTTGACCACGCCGCGGACCATCTGGTCCGCCTTGCGGGGGTCGACGCCGAGGCGCATGGCGACCTCGACCGTGGCGTCGAACTTGGCGCTGGTGGTGTCCTTGGCGAGCTTGACCGCCTCGGCCGGGGTGTAGAGCTTCGACTTGTCGATCGCCTCGGCGGCCTTGCGGTACGTCTTGCTGCGCTGCATCTCGGGTTACTCCTGTGGTCTCTGGCGGGCCGCGGTCGACGCGCGCCCTCCCACGAACTGGTCTGGGGGACTGACGGGCGTCAGTCGTTGACGACGATGCCCATCGACCGGGCGGTACCGGCGATGATCTTCGCAGCCTGGTCGATGTCGTTGGCGTTGAGGTCGACCATCTTCTTCTCGGCGATCTCGCGCACCTGGGCCTGGCTCACCGAGCCGACCTTCTGGCTCTGCGGCACGCCGGAGCCCTTGTCCACGCCGGCGGCCTTGAGCAGCAGCCGGGCGGCGGGCGGGGTCTTCAGGACGAAGGTGAAGGAGCGGTCCTCGTAGACGCTGATCTCGGCGGGGACGATGTCGCCCCGCTGGGACTCGGTCTGCGCGTTGTAGGACTTGCAGAACTCCATGATGTTCACGCCGTGCTGACCGAGCGCGGGGCCCACCGGCGGCGCCGGGGTCGCCTGGCCCGCCTTCAGCTGAAGCGTGAACGTCTTGACGAGCTTCTTCTTCGGAGGCATGTCACTTCCTGGGGCTTGGAACTGGGAAAGGTGCCGGCCACGGGCGCGCACGGTCAGCGCGGTGCCACAGCGACGACATTCAAGGGTAGCGCAGCGCCCGGCGACCCTCTGCGCCGAGGTCCATGCCGGGGCGTAACGACGTCGCCGGCGGCGGGCCGTGGCCCACCGCCGGCGACGAAAACGACGTCAGATCTTGGCGACCTGGTTGAAGTTCAGCTCGACCGGGGTCTCCCGGCCGAAGATCGACACCAGCACCTTGAGCTTCTGCTGGTCGGCGTTGATCTCGCTGATCGTCGCCGGCAGCGAGGCGAACGCCCCGTCGGTGACGGTGACCGAGTCGCCCACCTCGAAGTCGAGGACCTTGATCTCGGGCTTGGCCTTCTTCTGCTCGGTCTCCACCGCCGGTGCCAGCCACTTGAGCACCTCGTCGAGGCTCAGCGGCGCCGGCCGGTCGGCCCGGTCGGTGGCCCCCACGAACCCGGTGACCCCCGGCGTGTTGCGCACGCAGGAGTAGGACTCGGCGGTCAGCTCCATCCGGACCAGGATGTAGCCGGGGAAGACCTTGGCCTGGATCTGGGAACGCTTGCCGTTCTTGACCTCGACCTCTTCCCGGGTCGGCACCTCGACCTGGTAGATGTAGTCCTCCATGTCGAGGGAGGTGATCCGGGTCTCGAGGTTGGTCTTGACCTTGTTCTCGTAACCGGCGTACGAGTGCACCACGTACCAGTCGCCGGGCGCGTAGCGCAGCTTCTGGCGCAGCTCGGCGACCGGGTCGTAGTCCTCGTCCGGCTCCGGCTCCGTGGTCGGGAATTCCGGCTCGCTGGCGGCCTCGACCGACTCGTCACTCGCCGCCGTCGCGACCGTGGACTGGTCGTCCGTGGTCCCGGCGGTCTCGTCGTACTCAGGCACGCTTGCTCACTTCCGTCACTATCGGCTCAGTCGGCCGGTCAGCTGGGGCTGCCGAAGACCCACAGCACGCCCTTCGCGAAGGCGAAGTCGAGCAGGCCCACGATGGTCAGCATCACCGCGACGAAGGTGACCACCACGGCGGTGTAGGTCAGCAGCTCCTTGCGGGTCGGCCAGATGACCTTACGCAGTTCGGCGACGACCTCGCGGAAGAAACGCGCGATGCGGCCGAACGGCCCCACCCGGTCGGTCTCGGAGCGGGTCTTCGACTTGCTGTCGGCGGCACCCGCACGGGTCCGCGACCGGGTCGCGGTGCCACCCCGGGATACCGGCTCGTCCGCGTCGGTGGCGTCGTCGTCGGTGGCGTCGCTGTCGTCGGTCACCTCGTCGACGACCTCGTCACGCTCGTCGCGCAGACCGTCGTCGCCGGCGTCCTCGCCGCGCCGCTTGCTCTCGGCCACTTCGCCCTCCGTCGCGGGATGTCGGGTCGTACGCCGGGAGGCGTACGCGGCGCTGGTCACGCCGGCCGGACCAACCGTCCCGCGACGGGCCGCGGCCGGCGGACCGGACGAAGGGCTCCGAGTCGCCTCGAAGCCACCCCGCCGATGCCACCACCACGGGCCGGACGCCGCCTTGCGGCGGCGCGACCCACGGGAACGGTCAGGCCTGAGGCGCAGGGGTGACAGGACTTGAACCTGCAGCCTGCGGTTTTGGAGACCGCTGCTCTGCCAATTGAGCTACACCCCTGTGCGGCAACGCTCGCCCCACCCGACCTACGCGGCCGAGCAGGGGTCACTTGCCCCACGGCGGACCAGTGTACGGGTAGCACCCCGACTTTCCCAACCGGTCCCGCCCGGTCCGTGCCGACGAACCCTCAGTCGGCCGTCCGCACGGTCGCCCGCGCCTGCGACAGGACCTTCTCGCCACCACACCGGGCGGTCACATCGAGCCTGGTCAGGCCGGCTTCGGTGACCTCCTTGACCACCGCGTCGACAGTGATCTCGGTGCCCTCATCGTCGTCGGGGACGACCACCGGCCGGGTGAACCGCACCCCGAACTCGACCACCGCGTCGGGCGCGCCGGCCCACTCGGTGACCGCCCGACCGACAAGCGCCATGGTGAACATGCCGTGGGCGATCACCCCGGGCAGCCCCACCTTCGTGGCGGTCCGGTCGCTCCAGTGGATCGGGTTGAAGTCCCCCGAGGCGCCCGCGTAGCGGACCAGGTCCGCCCGGGTCACCCGGAACGTACGGGTCGACAGGTCCACGTCAGGACTCCCCACGGACGACGAGCTTGGACCAGACGGCGACCACCGGCTCACCGGCCACGGTGGTCACGTCGGTGCGGGTGGTGAGGAAGCCGTGCCCGCTGCGGGAGCTGATCTCCTCGATGGTGTTCACACAGACCAGCTCGTCCCCGGCGACCACCGGCCGGGTGTAGGCGAACCGCTGGTCGCCGTGCACCACCCGGCTGTAGTCGACCCCGAGCGCCGGATCGTCGACGATCTGCTGGCTGGCGGCCATGGTGATCAGGACCGGGAAGGTGGGCGGGGCGACCACGTCCGGGTGGCCGAGCGCACGGGCCGCCGCCGGGTCGTGGTGGGCCGGGTCGGTCGCGCCGATGGCGGTGGCGAACTCGCGGATCTTTTCTCGGCCCACCTGGGAGGGGGCGGTCGGCGGGTACGTCCGGCCGACGAAGGACGGGTCCAGGGACATGCCGCCGAACCTACACGGGACGCACGAACGCCGACCCGTACGGGCGGGCGCCCCTGAAAGGGGTCGCACCAACCGTGCGGATCGGCGTCCGGGGAAGCGCTGCGGACCGGGCCGGCTACTGCCGGCCGCAGGTCAGCGGGTCTCGCGGTGGATCGTGTGCTTGCCGTCCCGGGGGCAGAACTTCTTCATCTCGATGCGGTCCGGGTCGTTGCGGCGGTTCTTGCGCGTGATGTAGTTGCGCTCCTTGCACTCCACACACGCCAAAGTGATCTTCGGCCGGACATCGGTCGCCTTCGCCACGGCGGAGTGCCTTCCTCGCTACGGATATCAACTACAGCGCATCAGCCTACGCGGACAACGCCTGGACATGCAAAGCGGGCGCCAGTGGCGCCCGTCCCACCGACCACCGGGGATGAGCCCGAAGGACGAGAGTAGCGGTGGCCGGACTTGAACCGGCGACACAGCGATTATGAGCCGCTTGCTCTGCCATCTGAGCTACACCGCCGCAGGCGGGTCCAGCCGGACCCTCTGAGCCCCCTTACGGAATCGAACCGTAGACCTTCTCCTTACCATGGAGACGCTCTGCCGACTGAGCTAAGGGGGCCTACCCGATCACCCCGGAGGGCGTCGCGCAGGGGATACATTACACGGCACCGCGCCGGGGGTGAAATGGGATCCCCCTGTCCCGCATCGCCGCAGCTCAGGGTACGACGCGGAGCCTCGGCAACGCGTCCGGGTCGATCGCCTCCTGGTCGGTCTGGGCACCGAACCAGGCCTCCAGCCGCTCGTACGGCAGCGGCCGGCTGAACAGGAAGCCCTGCCCGATCTCGCAGCCGATGTCCTGGAGCAGTTCGAGGGTCAGCTCGCTCTCCACCCCCTCGGCCACCACCGACAGGCCGAACTGCTGGGACAGCGACACCACCGCGTTCACGATCGCCAGGTCCCCCGGGTCGGTCGCCATCCCCTGCACGAACGACCGGTCCACCTTCACCTCGTGCACCGGCAGCCGACGCAGCTGGGCCAGCGACGAGTTGCCCGTGCCGAAATCGTCCACCGCCAGCCGGACGCCGAGGTCCCGCAGCCGGCGCAGGGTGGGGATGGGCCGCTCGGTGCCGTCGAGGACCGCCGCCTCCGGGATCTCCACGGTCAGCAGCTGCGGCGGGACACCGTACTCGGTCAGCAGCTCACCGACCCGGTCCGGGAAGTGCCTGTCGGTCAGCGAGCGGGCGGCGATGTTGACCGCCACCGCCAACGGCTGCCCGGTGCGGCTCCAGTCCCGGCTGCGGCGCAGCCCCTCCCGCAGGACGAACTCGGTGAGCCGACCCAGCTGCCCGGTGTGCTCGGCGACCGCGACGAAGTCCTCCGGGGAGACCGTGCCGTGCGCCGGGTGCTCCCAGCGGGCCAGGCACTCCACCCCGAGCAGGCGGCGGTCCCGCAGCGTCACCTTCGGCTGGAAGTAGACCTCCAACTCCCCCTCGTCGAGGGCGCGACGCAGGTCACCGGCGAGCCCGAGCCGGCGCAGCGACCGCGACTCCAGCGCAGGGTTGAACAACTGCACGCTGCCCGGCACCGCCTTGGCCGCGGTGGCCGCCAGGTCGACCCGTTGCAGGAGCACGGCGGCGTCACTGCCGTGATCCGGGTGCACCGCCACCCCGACCGCGGTGTCCACGTCGAGGGTGAGCGCGTCGAAGACCATCTCGTCGCGGATCTGCTCGCGGAGCTGGGCGGCCAGTTCCAGAGCCGCCTCGGCGTTCTCCAGCCGCAGCGTCACCAGGAACTCGTCCCCACCGGCCCGACCCACCAGGGCCGACGAGGGGGCGCAGGCGCGCAGCCGCTCGGCCACCTCGACGAGGACCTTGTCCCCCGCCGCGTGGCCCAGTGACTCGTTGACCTGCCGCAGGCCGTCGACGTCGAAGAGCAGGACGGCGACCACCTCGCCGGGTGCCCGGATCTTGACCGCCTCGGCCAGCGCGGCGGTGATCCGCCGCCGGTTGGGCAGCGTGGTCAGCGCGTCGTGGTAGGCGTCGTGGCGCAGCCGGTCGACCAGTCGGGAGTTCTCCAGGGCGACGGCGGCGTGCGCGGCCACGGTCTCGAAGACGGGGATGTCGCTCGTGGTGAAGTGGCCGATGTCGCTGAGCCGGTTGGTGACCTCCAGGGTGCCGATCACCGCCTGGCCGGACCGCAGCGGCACCACGATCGCGTCCTTGACCTGCTGCGCGCCGACCTCCCGGCGCAGGGCCGTGTCGTCGCCGAGCAGCCGCCCGATGGACAGCGTCTTGCCCAGCTCACGGGCCTGTTCCCGGAAGACCGTCGGGGTGGGCGCGAAGTCCAGCAGGCCCGGGGTGTCGACCCGGGCGGTCAGCAGCACCTCGGGGTGCCGACGCTGGGCGGGCAGCCACAGGGTGGCGTACTCGGCCTGCATCAGGGCCCGCACCCGGTCGAGGAGGATGTCGGCGAGCGCCCCCTCGGCGCTGTTGGTGAGCAACCGGGTCAGGTCGTACATGCCGGTCAGGGTGCGGTGCTGCCGGAAGAACTGCGAGTAGGAGCGGTAGACCTGGAACAACGCCGCGAACAACGCCGCCAGCAGCAGCACCGACCACCAGGTGGTCTTCAACGCGATCAGGACGAGCAGGCCCACCGAGGCGTTGATCGAGGTGGTGAGGAAGACCGACGGCGCGGTACGCAGCGCCTCCCGGCCGGCCTGCCAGCCCTGTAGCAGCACGTGCACCCCGGCCACCGAGAGCAGGCTGACCAGGGTGATGGTGTTGACCGCCAGGAACAGGATGCCCCAGGTGCCCGGCCCCACCCCCTTGAGCGGGGGCAGGGCCAGCAGGAGCAGCCCGGCCAACGAGGTGGCCGCCGCCGCCTTCGCGACGTTGAACCACAGCTTGGCCGGGGCGAACCGGTGTGACGCGCTCCAGATCAGCACGGAGAGCGTGTATATGAGCACCACGATCAGCGGTGGCAGGAAGAAGAGCGCGACGACGAGGGGCACCTCGGTCAACGTCACCCCGACGGACTGCCGCCGGACTATGACGTTGAGGACCGGGATGCTGATCCCCGTCATCGCCACGAAGAGAACGAACGCCAGGCCCCACTTCCCGAACTCGGGCCGCAGGACACCGATCGCGGTGCTGAAGACGATGGCCAGCAGGGCCAGGGGGGCGGTGATGAACCAGGCGCGTTCGGTGGACTTACGCCGCTGATCTCGGCTGGCCATGCGCCACCCTCTCCCTGAGAGACGTCACCCCCAGGACACCGGGAGCGGGGACGACGCGGGGGCTTAGCGCGCGCCGCCCATCGTCCAGACGACGTCCGCCATTTGCGCGCTGCCGTCGATGGACTGGACGCCGGCGACGGCGAGTCCACCCAGGATGGTGGCGAGCACGAGGAGCGAGCCAAACAGCCGGCCCAGCCTTCGACCAGACATGATTGCTCCTGTCGAGAGAGTGTTCACGGGGGATGGTGGAGGTTCCACGATCGTGCCACACCTCGGGTACCCAGAAAAGCGGGGAGAGCGGCGCTGGTCCGAGCAGCGGAGAGGTTCCGCCGTTCGGCCCACCACCGTCACCTCCCCGTGCCAGATCAGCGGCACCAGGACGGGTAACAGCCTCCACGAATCGCCCAATGTCACTATCGACGCAAACCCGATCTTAACGGCGCGGGGCCGTTCTCCGGGTAGCGGTGCGGCCGTCGTAGTCGAGGGCCGCGACGACTGCTCCCGGAACCGTCACATCGATCACCATAGCTCATTTCGTCAGGTACGGAAGCGGCCTGTCGGGAGTCGACGGACTCCGCACCAGATCAACGACAAAACGCGCGTACGGTGGCGAGCCGGCGCGAGCAGGTGAAACACCCGCCGAGGCGGGCGGGCCCCGCGATGTCGTACCCCGATGATGTCGTGAATCCATGACATCGCAGACACCGGCGACGCCGGTGATCGAGGAACGGGCGGCCCAGCCGTACCTGGGGATCAGACGCACGGTGACCATGGCGACCATCGGCGACGCCGCGGCCGCCCTGTCCGACCTGACCGACTGGCTGACCGCGCGGGGGATCACCCCGGCCGGCCCGGACTTCCTGCGCTACCACGTGATCGACATGGCGCGGGAGCTGGAGGTCGAGGCGGGCGTGCCGCTGCCGGCCGACGCGCAGCTCGCGGTCGAGGCGCCCCTGGGCACCGGCGTGCTGCCGGCCGGCCGCTACCTCACCACCACCCATGTCGGCGACCCCGACGAACTGGTGGCGGTGACCGGGGCGTTCCTGGAGTGGGCCCAGCGCCACGGGTTGCGCTGGGACGCCGGCGACACCGGGGCGGGTGAACGCTGGGGCTGCCGACTGGAGATCTACCACCTCGGCCCGGACGACGACCCCGACCGCAGCACGTGGAAGACGCAGTTGGCGTTCCGCCTGGCGGATTGAGCAGGGGCGGGATAGCTGGGGCGGTTTGGGGGTATGTCGGGGGTTATGGCAGGTCAGAACGGTGCGGTGGACGAGGAGCACGCGCGGCCGACGGGAGTCGACGACGCAACGGTCGAGGCGTTGGGCAAGCTGAGCGAGGCGTTGGAGACGATCCACCGGGTGCGCGGTCACCTCTACTCCGCGCACCAGCTCGTCGGCGGCGCGGACCTCACCCTGGACCGGGTGGTGGAGCTGCTGCGCGGGGCCGGGCACGACGAGGTGGCCGACCGGGTCGAACACGAGCTGCTGGGGCGCAACCTGCTGCCCGGCCGGTGGACGTTCCAGATCGTGGAGGAGTTCGACGACGGCTACTACGCCACGTTCCAGGAGATCGAGCGGTACGCCCGGGAGAAGTTGGCCGACGGCCGGCGGCACCTCT
>NZ_JBMDWU010000344.1:0-5543 GCF_048594385.1 Micromonospora sp.
CGCGGCCAGGGTGTCCGGGTCGGTCGACGCGGGCGCGGTGGCCGGCGTCGTGGCGCGGCCCCGGTGGACACGCGACTCGTCACCGGTCAGGAAGGCCCGCAGCGCCGCCCGCAACTCCTCGACGTCGGTGGCCACCACGGCCAGCCGCTCGACCATCGCGTCGCGCCCCACCTGGGTGGTGTAGGCGACGTCCGCGAGCGAGGTGCCGCCGCCCAGCGCCCGGGCCACGGCGGCCAGGCTGGACTGGGCGTCCATCCGGGGCACCCGTCCGTCGCTGCGGGCGGCCACCGCCTGCATGAGCCGGCGCAGATCGTCCGCGTCCATACCCAGGTCCTCGAAGGAGGCGTCCGGGTCGGCGTCGCTGAGCCCGGCCGCGTCGGCGAGTTCCGTCAGCCGGTCCCCGGCGGGCAGTTCGGTGTACCGCTCGGCGAGCAGGCGCAGGGCCTGCGGGGTACGTGCAGACAGCAGCACCACCTGCGGCCCGGTCCCTGTTTCCGGGGCGGGTTGCGGGTACTCCTCGACGATGACGTGGGCGTTGCTGCCCCCGGCGCCGAACGCGCTGATCCCGGCCCGCCGGGGCAGGCCACCCGGGCTGTGCCACCGTTCGGTCTGCTGTTGGACGCTGAGCGGTGAGTGCTCCCAGTCGATCGCCTCGTTCGCCGGGCGCGCGTGCAGCGAGGGCACCAGGGTGCGGTGCCGCAGTTGCAGCAGCACCTTGGTGAACGCGGCGATCCCGGCGGCGGATTCCAGGTGGCCGATGCCCGACTTCACCGAGCCGAGCCGGGTGGTCCCGGTGTCGAAGACCTGGCTGAGGGCGGAGATCTCCACCGGATCGCCGAGGGCGGTGCCGGTGCCGTGCGCCTCGAGGTAGCTCACCGTGGCCGGGTCGACCCCGGCGCGGCGTAACGCCTGCCTGAGCACGTCGGCCTGTGCCGACGGGTTCGGGACGAAGAATCCGCTGGCGCGTCCGCCGTGGTTGACCGCGCTGCCCTTGATCACCGCGAGCACCCGGTCCCCGTCCGCCACGGCGTCCGCGAGGGGTTTCAGGACGACGACACCGACACCCTCACCCGGGACGTACCCGTCGCCGCCGGCGCCGAAGGCCCGGCACCGTCCGTCCGACGAGACGAACCCGACCTGGCTCAGGTGCAGGTACTTGTACGGGTGGACGATCAGGTTCACCCCGCCGGCCAGCGCCAGCCCGCTCTCCCCGCAGCGGAGGCTCTCGCAGGCCAGGTGCAGCGCCGTCAGCGAGGACGAGCACATGGTGTCCACCGCGAGGCTGGGGCCGCGCGCGTCGAGGAAGTAGGAGACCCGGTTGGCGACCGACGACGCGAACGACGTCGGTAGCACCGGTAGTCGGTCCTCGGCGCCGAGGCCGAGCATCTGGTACTGGGTGAACATGACACCGGCGAACACGCCCACGGGTCGGCCGGCGACGGCCGTGCGGGTGATCCCGGCATCCTCCAACGCGTGCCACGCCACCTGCAGGAACAGCCGCTCCTGCGGGTCCATGCCCTCGGCCTCGCGCGGCGTGATCCGGAAGAACGCGGGATCGAACTCGTCGATCCCGTCGAGGAATCCACCCCACTTGCTGTACGAACGCCCGGGGGTCGGCTCCGGGGCGAAGAAGCCGTCCAGCCGCCAGCGCTGCTGCGGGATCTCGGTGACGCAGTCGCGTCCGTCGAGCAGGTTCGCCCAGAACCGGTCGAGGTCGGCAGCCATCGGGTAGCGGCCCGCCACGCCGATCACGGCGATGTCCCGGTCGGACGACCCGGATCCGCCCGCGGTGGCCCGGTCAGGTTCCCCGGACGTCGACGGGCGGGAGGCACGCAGGCCGTCCGTGGGTGGTGCCGCGGTCGTGACCGCCGAGGGGGTGGCGGGCTCGCGCAGGCCCAGTGCCCGACGGGCCTGGTCGGGTCGGCCGTGCAGCACGATGATCTCGGTGCCCCGGTGGTCCCGGATCGCGTCGAGGACAGCGAGACCCGTCTCGGTCGGCAGGGGCGTCTGCCCCTGGTGGCGGAACACCGCCTCGGTGGCCGGGTCGGTGCGCATGCCCCCGTCCGCCCACAGCGGCCAGGCGACGGAGGTGAGCCCGTGCTCGCGTGCGTAGGCGTCGACGAAGGCGTTCGCCGCCGCGTAGTCCGCCTGCCCGATGTTGCCCGCCACCCCGGTCACCGAGGAGAACGCGACGAAGAAGTCGAGGTCGAGGTGCCGGGTCGCCTCGTGCAACAGCACGGTGCCGCGCACCTTCGGTGCCAGCACCGCCGACAGGTCGTCCGGGGACTTTCCCGCGAGCAGGCCGTCGCGCAGGACACCCGCGGCGTGCACCACCCCGTCGAGCCGGCCGTGCCGGGCGATGATCCCGTCGACCAGCCGCCGCACGTCGGTGGCCACGGTGACGTCGGCGCGGACGAACTCGGCGGCCGGCGACTCCCGCGCCGGGTTACGCCCGGCGAGCACCACGGTGGCGCCCCGCGACGTGAGGGACGTGGCGAGCGCCCGGCCGAGGCCACCGGCCCCACCGGTGATCAGGTAGACGCCACCGGGCCGCAGCGGCTGCCCGTCGCCGGGGGTCACGTCCCGGTAGCGGCGTACGAACCGGCCGGCCTCGTGCCGTACCCAGGTCTCACCGTGATCGGCCAGTTCGGCGAGCACGGCCTGCGGGTCGGGGTCGCCCGTGCACTCCACCACGGTCACCGTGAGGCGCGGTTGTTCGAGTCGGATGGTGCGGGCCATTCCCGCCACCGCCGCGGCCACCAGGGGCTGCGCCACGTGCACGACGGGCACCGGGGCGGCCAGCAACACCTGGGCGATCGCCAGCATCTCGCGGCACGCGGTCTCCACCGCCGCCGGGAGGTCGTCGCCGGCCGGCGGCCCGACGTGCACGACCGCCCCGGGGGCGGTGGGGAGGCTGGCCAGCAGGGCTTGCAGGTCGGTCCGGTCACCGGGGCGGAGTTCGTACTCGCGGTCGTCGCACCGTCGGAAGGCCGGGCCGCGCCGGACGACGATCTGGTCGGGCCGCAGCGGGGCATCGCCGATGACGACCAGCGGTCCGATCGACGGCACGTCCGGCCGGACCGCGCCGCACCACTCGCCGGTCACGCACACGGTGGTGTCCGGGGCGTCGTCGCGCGGTGCCGGCGTCGTGCGGCCCGGCGGAGCGGCCGGGACGAGGCCGGCCAGGTGCTCCGCGACCGCGTCGACGGTGGGGTATTCGAACAGCAACGTCGGATAGAGCGCGATGCCCCACCGCTGCTCGAAGGAACGGACCAGCGACAGCAGGTGCGTCGATTCCAGGCCGAGGTCGTAGAAGCCGCAGTCGGTCTCGACGTGCAGGTCCGGGTCGCCGGCAGCCTGCCGGACCATGGCGATGATCTCAGCGTGCAGCGAGCCGTCCGTTCCGGACGCGGCGGTGGTCACGGGAGGTGCCGGCGCGGCCGCCGGGGTGGTGAGCCGGGTGATCGCCTCGGTGGACCGGACCCGCTTGAAGACCAGGTCGCTGAAGCGGGCGGACAGCACGCCCGTCCCGTCGTACAGATCGATGTCGGCCCTGACGATGTCGGCGGCCGGTCCCGCCGGGGCGAGCCGGACCGCGACGGTGCACCCGTCACCGAGGGGTCGGGTCGCCCGGAACTCCCCGATGTGCAGCGGGATCAGGGGCCGTGCGTCGGCGTCGGCACCGGCGAAGGCCAGCGCGTACGCCTGCATGGTGGACCCGTCGAGCAGCGCGGGGTGCAGCATGAAGTCGTCCACCGTGGCCCGTGCCGCGGTGCCGAGCACGAGCTGCGCCACCACCGTGTCCGCCTCGACCCGCAGCGTGCCGTGGCAGCGCATGAAGGCACGGTGTTCGATTCCGACGGACCTGCCGGTCGCGTAGACCTCGCCGACGTCGCGCGGCGTGGTGGTTCCCGCCGGTGGTGCCGACCCGGTCAGGGCCGGCAGGCCGGTACGGACGGTGGCCCGGAGGTGGGTGGTGGTGTCGTCGGCCGGGACACCATCCGCGACCCGCCGGCTGGTGGCGGTGACCCGCACGACCTCGCCGTCCGGTTCCAGCGCGACCGTGACCTCCCGGTCGACGTCCCCACCGGTGGTCAGCGGGCTGACGAAGAGGACGTCGCTGAGCCCGACACCGCCGGGCTCGATGCCGCACTCGTCGAGCAGGCGGTACACGATGTCGAGGAAGGTCACCCCGGGCAGGGTGCGCACCCCGTGGACCCGGTGGTCGTCGACGATCGGATGGTTCCCGGTCACCCGCAGACGGCAGCTGACGGCCGGAAGGTCCACCCGGTGGCCTGCCGGTGGGGACGGCTCGACGCGGGGGGTCGGTTCGTGCGTGGCGGTGACGGGCGTGACGGTCAGGTCCAGTCGCGCCGGTCGAAGCGGTGTCGCGACGGGGTGGGCCGGGCCCGTCCGGGTGGTGGTGTCGCGGGGCCAGAACCGACGACGCCGGTACGTGGGCGGCGCGAGCGGAGCCCGACCGGTCCCTTCGGGTGCGCCGGGGCCGAGCACGACGTGGGCGTTGGTGCCGCCGAATCCGAACGCGCTGACCGCGACGCGGCTGCCGGCGGGCAACCGCGTCGTCGTGCGCGCCGGGAAGAACGGCGACTCGGCGAACGCGAACCGTGGATTGGGCCGCTCGCAGTGCAGGGTCGGGGCGATCAGCCCGTACCGGAGCGTCTGCACTGCCTTGATGAATCCGGCGATTCCTGCCGCGCTGAGCAGGTGGCCCATCGAACTCTTGACGCTGCCGATGCCGCAGTAGGCCCGGTCGTCGGTGTGTCGCCGGTAGACGGCGGTCAGCGCCTGCAACTCGATCGGGTCACCGATCATGGTGCCCGTGCCGTGCGCCTCGACGTACCCGATGGTGCGCGCGTCGATCCCGCCGCGGGCCAGCACCTCGGTGATCAGGGCCCGTTGGGCAGGACCGCTGGGGGTGGTGTGGCCCATCGTGCGCCCGTCGTTGTTGACGCCTGAGGATTCGATGACCGCCAGGACCCGGTCGCCGTCGCGTTGCGCGTCGTCGAGCCGCTTGAGCAGCACCAGCCCGGCGCCCTCGCCCGGAACGAACCCGTCGGCGGACTCGTCGAAGGTGCGGCACCGTCCGGTCGGCGACAGCGCGCTGCCGGCGCTGAGCATGAGGTACGGCTCCTCGTCGAGCAGCAGGTCGACACCGCCGGCGAGGGCCAGCTCGGACTCGCCCAGCAGCAGGCTCTGCACCGCCAGGTGCACGCTGACCAGCGCCGAGGAGCACGCGCTGTCGACCACGAGATTCGGGCCGGTCAGGTCGAGAAAGTGCGACACGTGCGCCGCGATGTAGTTCTGGTTGATCCCGACGATGGACTCGCGGGTCAGCGGGCGCAGGTAGGTGCGGTGGTTGCCGGTCCGGCTGCCGACGAAGACGCCGACCCGGCGGCCGTGCAGTTCCTCGTCGGTGTATCCGGCGTCGCGGACACACTCGACGGCGACCTCCAGCGTCTTGCGCACCAGGGGGTCGAGTTGCCGCGCCGTCTCGTCGTCGAAGCCGAAGTAGGCCGGGTCGA
>NZ_JBMDWU010000345.1:0-4183 GCF_048594385.1 Micromonospora sp.
CGCCCCGGTCGCCGAAGCTCCGGTCGGTCCGGGGACGCTCGGTGTAGCCGCGCTCGCCGCTCGGCCGCTCGCGGTAACCCCCGCCGGTCCGCTCGCCGAAGCCCTGCCCGCCTCCGGTCCGCTCGCCGTAGCCGGGCCCGCCGGTGGGGCGGTCGCGGTAGCCCCGCTCGCCGCCGCTGCGGTCGCTGTGCTCGCGGTAGCCGCCGGTGCGCTCGCGGTAGCCCCGGTCGCCGCCTCCGGGTCGGTCGCCGTAGCCCCGGTCGCCGGTGGGGCGGTCGTCCCGGGCGACGCGGTCACCGGACGGGCGGTCGCCGTAGCGGCGGTCCCCGGTCGGCCGGTGGCCGCCCTGGTCGCCGTAGCTCCGCTCCCGGGCCGGTCGCTCCGCGCCGTAGCTGCCGCGCGGCCGTTCCCCGCCGTAGCCGCTACGGCCGTCCCGACCGCCGTGACCCCGGTCGCCGTAGCCCCGGGCGTCCCGGTCGCCGAAGCGGCGCGGGCGGTCGCCGTGCCGGCGCGGCTCGGGCTCCTCGCGGACCGGAACGCCGCTGGGCTCGCGGGCACCGGTCAGCTCGGCGAGCACCGCGTCGCCGACCCGCACCCGGGTCTCGGCCGGCTCCACGCCCGCCTTCTCCAGCATCGCCAGCGTGGTCCGCCGCTGCTTGGGCAGCACCAGCGTGGCCACCGCGCCGGACTCGCCGGCCCGCGCGGTACGCCCCGCCCGGTGCAGGTAGTCCTTCGGGTCCTTCGGCGGGTCGATGTGCAGCACCAGGGACACCCCGTCGACGTGGATGCCCCGGGCCGCCACGTCGGTGGCGACCAGCACGTCCATCCGTCCCTCACGGAACTCGGCGAGGGTCTTGGTACGCATCCGCTGGGTCTTGCCGCCGTGCAGCCCACCGGCCCGTACGCCCACCGCGCCGAGCTGTTCCACCAGCCGGTCGACACCGAGCTGGGTACGGGCGAAGAGCATCGTCCGGCCGGACCGGGCCGCGATCGACGCCGCCACGGCGAACTTGTCGTGCGGCGGGATCAGCAGCAGGTGGTGGTCCATCGTGGACACCGAGGCGGTCGACGGCGCGGTGGAGTGCGTCACCGGGTCGGTCATGAACCGCTTGACCAGGGCGTCGACGTCACCATCCAACGTGGCCGAGAACAGCAGCCGCTGGGCGCCCGCCGGGGTCTTGGCGAGCAGCTCGGTGACCTCGGGAAGGAAGCCCATGTCGGCCATCTGGTCGGCCTCGTCGAGAACGGTCACCTCGACGTCGTCCAGGACGCAGACGCCCCGGTTGATCAGGTCACCGAGCCGGCCCGGAGTGGCCACGACGATCTCGACGCCCCGGCGCAGCGCGTCGATCTGCCGGTCGTACGGCACGCCGCCGACGGCGGTCTTGAGGAAGATCCCGACGGCCTTGCCCAGCGGCAGCAGCGCGTCGTTGACCTGCATCGCCAGCTCACGGGTGGGGACGAGGACCAGGGCGCGCGGGTGCAGCGGCCGGGCCCGGTTGAGCTCGGCCAGCCGGGCGACGATGGGCAGGCCGAAGGCGAGGGTCTTGCCGGAGCCGGTCTGGCCCCGGCCGAGGACGTCGCGGCCGGCGAGGGCGTCGGGCACGGTGGCCCGCTGGATCTCGAACGGGGGGGTGATGCCCTGCCGGGCGAGGGCGTCGACGAGCTGCCGGGGCAGACCCAGGTCGGCGAAGCCGACGGGAGTGGCCGGGGTGACGTCGTCGGTCGGGAGGTCGTGGACGGACGGACTGGTGCCGGGGTCAACGGAGGTGGTCAAGAAATGCCTTTCGAGCGGGGCGCATCTTCGCGATGGCCCGCCGCAGCATGGGTACGCCGCCGAATCGCCCGCAAGATCGCCCAGGGGCACGCCACGCGTGCCGGGTCAGTGATCCCGACAAGTGTACGGCGCTCCGGCGACGTCGCCAGTGTGCCCCGAGCCGGTAGTGGGCGGACTCACCCGTTCCGGGCATCCCCCACCTGCCTGGCCGGTCCCCTTCACCGGCGTCGCCGGCGGCCGGCCTCACTGGGACAGCATGCCGCCGACCAGCCCGTCCATCACGTCGTTGGCGAGCAGGACGACGAGCACGCTGATCGCCACCAACAGCCCCAGCGAGGCGGCGAGCACGATCACCACCCGGGTGGTCCTGGACCTCGGGGCCGGCGTGTCGGACCAGCCCTGGGCCAGGATGTGCCCGGTCAGCGAGCCGGAGTTCTCCACCGGGTTGCCGGCGGGGAAGGCGATCGTGGCGTGCGCAGGGCCGTCGGTGCCGCCGTAGCCGACGCTGGCCAGGTCCGGGCCGCCCTGGTAGGGCGAACCGGAGGAGGGGCGGGTCGTGCCGCCGGCCGTGCGACGTGGTGCGGGCCCGGATGCCGGCCGGTTGGGCAGTGCGGGAGCCGGTACCACCGGCAGCGCCGAGGTCGCGCCGTCACCCACCGGGTCGGGCACGACCGGGGCCCGGAACGTCGGCATCGCCGAACCAGCTGCTCCCGCGCTGCCGGCATCCGTTCGGCCGGTACCCGCCGGGGCGGGAGGCGCGGAGTTGGGCGGGGCGAAGGCGGAGGGTGCCGGGGATGCAGCGGCCGGCGGGGTGAACGCGGAGGGCGACCCGAAGGCCGGCGGGGTGAAGCTGGCGGGTGCCGGGGGCGCGGAGGCCGGCGGGATGAGGCTGGCCGGTGCGGAGGGCGTCGCGGCCGGGGGTGCGGAGGTGGGCGGCCGGAAGACGGGGGAGGTCGCGGCAGGGGGCGCGGAAGCCGGGGGTGCCGAGGCCGGGCTGCCGCCGGCCGGGGGTGCCGAGGCGGGTGGGGCGACGGTGCCGCCTGTCGCGGGCACGGTGGCGGAGGCGCTGGCCCGGAAGGTCGTCGGGGTGGCGGGCACGGCCGGGGGCGGGGGGAACGGGGGCGCCGGCATCGGGCCGGGCGGTGGTGGGGGCGGGGGCACCGCCGGACCAGGGGGCGGCAGCGGCGGCCCCGGTACGGGTGGGACCGGACCGGGTGGGACCGGAACGGGACCCGGCGGTGGACCGGGCAGCGGCGGGACCGGCGCGGGGAACGGGCCGGGGGCCGGCGGCTCGGGAGTGACCGGGCCCGGGGCCGGCTCGGGTGTGGGGGCCGGCAACGGTTCGGGGGTGGGCTCCGGCTCCGGCGTCGGCGGGGTGGGGGGCTGGACCGGCTCCGGGGGCTGCGCGGGCTCGGGTGGCTCCGGGTTGACAGGCGTCGACCGGTACACCCCGGGGGCGGCGTCCCCCGCGCGGATGCCCGCGTCGGCCGCCGCGCCCTCCGCCTCGGCGGCGGAGACCCGGCTGAGCCCGGGGACGGAGACGCTGGCCCGTGCCGGGCGGCCGTCCGAGCTGTCGCGCTGCCCGGGAACGGCCGCCGGTCCGACCGGGACGGGGCTGCCGTCGGCGGGGTCGTCCGGGGCGGATGCCCGGGAGGTCGGGGCGGTGACCGGGCCGCTCGGGGCCGGGCCGCCCGGGGTCGGGTCTCCGCTGGCGGAGCCGTCCGGCTCGGGTGTTCGGGAGGCCGGAACGGCCGGCTCTGCGGCCGGGGTGCCGGCCCGGTAGGTGGTCGCGGTCGCCGGCCCCGCCGTCAGGTCGCCACCCTCGGGTGGGGCGGCCACGGTACGTACGCTGGCCGTGGCGCGGGCCGTGCCGTCGACGGGCGGGCCGGGCCGGACCGGGGTGCTGGTGACCCGGTCGGGGCGGGGCGGGGCGTCGACGGGTTCCGGGGTGGCCCGCCCGGCGTCGTCGGTACGGGCGGCGGGTTCGGCCGGGTCGGGCACCGGTCCCTGGTCGACGTGCCCCACCGGAACCTCTTGCTCGCCCATGCTCGCCCTCCGCGCACCCTCGCACCCGCGTCCCGCGAACGGTGACCGGATGTGCCTCGTGTCACCGTGCCACATCTCGTCCCGTCGGCACAGCCGGAGTGCCGACGGGACGGTCGGGACGGTGCCGGCCGGTCAGCTCCCGGTGCTCGCCGAGGCACCCGCCGACGCCGGGGCGGACGCCGACCGGCTGCTCTCCACCGCGCCGCTGTCCTCCGGGCTCGGGGTGCCGGAACCGGTGAGGCTCGGCGTCGGGTCGGCGGTCCTGGTCGGCGTGGGGGTCGGCGGCGCGGAGGTGACCGGCGGCCTCGGGGTGGTCGGCGGCTTCGTCGGCCCGGTGGTCGGCCCTCCGGTCGGCCGGGG
>NZ_JBMDWU010000346.1:0-11252 GCF_048594385.1 Micromonospora sp.
CGGCCCGCAGCGTTGGGTGCTGCACGACCGGGACCCGGGGCTGCTGGAGCGGGCCGGCGCGGCGGTGCCGGTGGCCGCCGACGGCAGCCAGGTGCGGGTGCTCACCCGGCAGGGCGACATCACCCGGCTGACCCCCGCCGACCTGGCCGACGCGGACCTGGTCACCGCGTCGGCGCTGCTGGACATGCTCACCGCCGACGAGATCGCCCGGATCGTGGCCGCCTGCGCGGGCGTCGGCTGCCCCAGCCTGTTCGTGCTCTCGGTGGTCGGTCGGGTCCGGTTCGACCCCGCCGACCCGCTGGACGCCGAGGTCGCCGCCGCCTTCGACGCCCACCAGCGGCGTACGGTCGACGGCCGGGTGCTGCTCGGCCCGGACGCCGCCGGGGTGACCGTCGCCGAGTTCGCCCGGCACGGGATGCCGGTGACCGTGCGGGAGACCCCGTGGCGGCTCGGGCCGCAGCGGGCGGAACTGATCGTGGAGTGGTTCGACGGCTGGCTGGAGGCGGCCGTCGCCCAGCGCCCCGACCTGGCCGACCGGACGGCCGGGTACGCCCGGTGGCGGCGGGCCGAGGCGGCGGCCGGCCGGCTCACCGTCACCGTCGGCCACGACGACCTGCTCGCCGGGGTGGAATGAACCGGTTCGCCGGCCGGTACGTGAGAAGGGACAGGATCTCCGGAGGAGGAACCGCGTGTCATCCGACGCCACCGGCACGTCACCCGCCCGCGCCCGTACCGCCTGGGCCTGGCTGAGCAACCTGGGCGGGGTGGCCCTGGTCGGCGCGCTGCTGTGGTGGCTGGGCACCGGTCCGGCCCTGGCCGGGCTGCGCCGGATCGACGCCCCGGCGGTGCTGGGCGCGCTGGCCCTGGGCGCGCTGGCCACGGTCGGCTGCGCGTGGCGGTGGCGGCTGGTCGCCGAGGCGCTCGGCATCCGGCTGCCGCTGGGCACGGCGGTGGCCGACTGCTACCGGGCGGTGTTCCTCAACGCGACGCTGCCCGGCGGGGTGCTCGGCGACGTGCACCGGGCGGTGCGGCACGGCCGGGAGGCCGGTGACCTGGGCCGGGCCGTGCGCGCGGTGGTCTGGGAGCGGACCGCCGGGCAGCTCGTCCAGGTGGTGCTGGCGGCGGCACTGCTGCTGGCGCTGCCGTCGCCGGTGCGGCCGTACCTGCCGACGGTGACGGCGGTGGCGGTGGCGGTGGGCCTGGTGCTGGTGGTGCTGGTGCGGGTGCTGCCCCGGTCGGGGCCGTCGCGGCGGGCCCGCGCGCTGCGCGCCGCCGTCGCCGACGTGCGGGCCGGCCTGCTGGGCCGGCGGACCGGGCCGGGGGTGCTGCTGGCCTCGACGGTGGTGGTCGGCTGTCACCTGGCGACGTTCGTGCTCGCGGCCCGGGTGGCCGGGGTCACCGCGCCGCTGGCGGTGCTGGTGCCGCTGACGCTGCTGGCATTGTTGGCGATGGGCCTGCCCGCCAACATGGCGGGTTTCGGCCCGCGCGAGGGCGTCGCCGCCTGGGCGTTCGGGGCGGCCGGCCTGGGTGCCGCCGAGGGGGTGGCGACCGCCCTGGTGTACGGAGCACTGGTGCTGGTGGCGGCCCTGCCGGGTGCCGCCGTGCTGGTGCTGCGGGGTCACCCGTCCGCGCTGCGCGGACGACCGGGTGACCGTACGGTGGGAAGCCAGGGTGGTTCCTCACCGGTACCCGCTGCCGGGTTGGCCGGCAGCGCCTGACAGAGGAGACACATGTACGACGCACTGCCGGCCGCGACGGTCCGGACACAGGTCACGGTCCCGCTGCGGTTCCCCGACGGGTACGCCACCACGGCTCGGGTCTTCTCCTTTGAGGGGCTGGTGGACGGGCGGGAGCACCTGGCGTTCGGGCTGGGCGACTGGGCGGGCGCGCTGCGCCGGCACGCGGCGGGCGGGGCGGCGCCGCTGGTCCGCCCGCACAGCGAGTGCCTCACCGGGGACGTCTTCGGCAGCCAGCGCTGCGACTGCGGCCCGCAGCTGCGCGAGGCGGTGCAGCGGATCTCCGACGCCGGTGGTTTCCTGCTCTACCTGCGGCAGGAGGGGCGCGGCATCGGCCTCTACCCGAAGCTGGACGCGTACGCCCTGCAGGACGCCGGGTTGGACACCTACGAGGCGAACGTGGCGCTCGGGCACGACGAGGACGAACGGGACTACCGGGCCGCCGCGCAGATGCTGGCGGTGCTCGGGGTGCCGGAGCTGGTGCTGCTGAGCAGCAACCCGGACAAGGCCGAGCAGTTGACCCGACTGGGGGTGGCGGTCGCCGAGGTGGTGCCGACCGGGGTGTTCCTCTCCCCCGCCAACGCCGACTACCTGGCGGCGAAGGCCAGCCGGGCCGCCGCCCGGGCCGTCGACCTGCCGTCGTTGAACTGAGATGGGTGTCGTACCGGCCGGTGCGGCGGCCACCGCCGTACCGGCGACAACGGCCACCGCCGTACCGGCGTCGACCGGGCGGCCGTACGTGCTGCTGAGCTGCGCCACGTCGATCGACGGCTACATCGACGACGCCACCGGGGAGCGGCTGCTGCTGTCCAACGCCGAGGACATGGAGCGCATCGACGCCGTCCGGGCCGGGTGTGACGCGATCCTGGTCGGCGCGGGCACGATCCGGGCCGACGATCCGCGGCTGATGGTCCGCTCGGCGCGGCTGCGGGCCGCCCGCCAGGCCGCCGGGTTGCCGCCGTCGCCGGTGAAGGTGACGATGACCGCCCGGGGGCTGCTGGACCCGCAGGCCCGGTTCTTCACCGTGGGGGACGCCGAGAAGGTCGTCTACTGCGCCGGGCCGGCGGTGGACAAGACCACCGAGCTGCTGTCCGGGCTGGCCACCGTGGTCGACGCGGGTGACCCGTTGGACCCGGTCCGGGTGCTGGCCGACCTGGCCGGCCGGGGGGTGCAGCGGTTGATGGTGGAGGGCGGCGCGTCGGTGCACGCCCAGTTCCTCACCGCCGGCCTCGCCGACGAGCTGCACCTCGTGGTCGCCCCGTTCTTCGTCGGCGACCGGCGGGCCCCCCGGTTCGTCGGTGACGGCGCGTTCCCGTGGCATCCGGGCCGGCGGGCCCGGCTCGCCGAGGTACGCCAGATCGGCGACGTGGTGCTGATGCGGTACGCCCTGTCGGAGCGCTGCCCCGACGGGGTGCCGGGATGAGCGACAATCGCCCGATGCGGTGCGCAGCGTGGCGGGAGATCCTGTCGGCCCAGCTCGACGGGGAGGAGACCGCCGAGGAGCGGGTGGCGGTGCAGGCGCACCTCGACGGCTGCGCGGACTGCCGCGCCTGGCACGGGGTCGCCGCGATGGTGACCCGACGGGCCCGGACCCGGGTGGTGACGGCGACCGCACCCGACCTGACCGAGTCGATCCTCGCCGCCGTGCCGCCACCGGCCCCCAGGCGCGTCGTGCGGTGGCCCGGTGGGCTGGTCACCGGGTTGCGGGTGGCGCTGGGCCTGCTCGGCGCGGTCCAGCTCGCCCTGGGGCTGGCCCAGGTGGGTCAGGGTGTCAACGCCGAGCACCTGCATCCGGCCGGGCAGCACCTGTGGCACGAGTCGGCGGCGTGGAACGTGGCGGTGGGTGCCGGTTTCCTCTTCGTCGCGCTGCGGCGTACCCCGCCGGCCGGGTTACTGCCGATGCTCAGCGCCTTCGTCGCCACCCTGGTCCTGCTGTCGGTCAACGACCTGGTCACCGCGCAGGTGGCGGTGCCCCGGCTGGTCAGCCACGGGTTCCTGGTCGGCGGCTACCTGATCACGGTGCTGCTGTACCGGCTGGGTCCGCGTCCGGCCGGCCCGTCGCATCCCCGGCGTACCGGCCGGTCCCGGTGGCGGTTGCGGCTCGACGACCTCGACGAGCCCCGCCCGGTCACGGCGCAGCCGTACGGGGCGCAGGCCCGGGACCGCCGGGCGGCCTGAGGCGCGCGGACCGTAAGCACCTGGCAAGGTTTCCGGCGGGTCGCGGCGGGGGTGCGCGGGGCTACGCTGGCCGGCACGAGGGGGAGGTGCCGGTGGCGCAGCGGGTGCTGGTGGTCGACGACGACCGGACGGTCAGCGACGTGGTGTGCCGCTATCTGGAGCACGCCGGATACCAGGTGGAGCACGTCGGGGACGGGGCCGCCGCGCTCGCCGCCGTGGCCGCCGCGCCGCCGCAGCTCGTGGTCCTGGACGTGATGCTGCCGGTGCTCGACGGGTTGGAGGTGTGCCGACGGCTGCGGCAGCGGCCGGACGGCGTACCCATCGTGATGTTGACCGCCCGGGGTGACGAGGCGGACCGGATCCTCGGCCTGCAGCTGGGCGCGGACGACTACCTGAGCAAGCCGTTCTCCCCCCGGGAGCTGGTGCTGCGGGTCCGTTCGGTGCTGCGCCGGGCCGGCGGTGAGCCGGTCACGGCGGCGGCGCAGGTGCTCGACGACGGCGGGTTGACCGTGTCGACCGGCCCCCGGGTGGCCCGGCTGCACGGGCGGGAGCTGGCCCTGACCCTGCGCGAGTTCGACCTGCTCGCCCACCTGATGCAGCATCCCACCCGGGCGCTGTCCCGGGCCGAACTGCTGGAACGGGTCTGGGGGTGGCGGTTCGGCGACCAGTCCACGGTGACCGTGCACGTACGCCGGCTGCGGGAGAAGATCGAGGACGATCCGGCCAACCCGCGCCGTATCGTCACGGTCTGGGGTGTCGGCTACCGGTACGAGCCGGTCGATGACTGACCTGGCGCTGATCTTCGGGGCGGCGCTGGCCGCGTCGGGCGGGGTGGGTCTGCTCGGCGCGGGGGTGCTGCGACTGCTGCGCGGCCGGTCCATCACCGTGCACGTCACGGTGCTGCTGGCCATGACGGTGAGCGCGGTGGTGGCCGGGGTGGCGGTGATCGCCGAGGCGATGTTCCTCTCCCCGCACGACCTGGAGGTGGTGTTGATCACCGTCTCGGCGGCGGCGCTGGTCAGCCTCGCGGTCGGCTGGCTGTTCGCCCGCCGGCTCGCCTCGGCGGCGGTCTGGGCCGACCAGGCGCGGGCCCGGGAGCGGCGGATCGAGAAGGGCCGGCGGGACCTGGTCGCCTGGGTCTCGCACGACCTGCGGACCCCGCTGGCGGGGCTGCGGGCGATGGCGGAGGCGCTGGAGGACCGGGTGGTCGCCGACCCGGACACGGTCGACGAGTACCACCGCCGGATCCGGGTGGAGACCGACCGGATGACCCGGCTGGTCGACGACCTGTTCGAGCTGTCCCGGATCAATGCCGGGGCGCTGCGGCTGTCGCTGTCGGCGGTGCCGCTGGGCGACGTGGTCTCCGACGCGTTGGCCGGCGCCGCGCCGCTGGCCGCCGCCCGCCGTATCCGGCTGGTGTCCGCCGCCTCCGGGTGGCCCACGGTGACCGCGAGCGAACCCGAACTGAGCCGGGTGGTGGGCAACCTGCTGCTCAACGCGGTGCGGTACACGCCGGCCGACGGCACCGTACAGGTCAACGCCGGGCGCGACGGCGATGTCGCCTGGCTGGCCGTCGCCGACACCTGCGGCGGTATCCCGGAGGCGGACCTGCCCCGGCTGTTCGACGTGGCGTTCCGGGGCGAGCCGGCACGTACCCCACACCCGGGCAACGGGTCGCCGGCCGGCTCCGGCGGGTTGGGGCTGGCCATCGTGCGCGGGCTGGTCGAGGCGCACGGCGGTCGGGTGGACGTGCACAACATCGCCGAGGGCTGCCGGTTCGTCGTCCGGCTGCCGCTGGCCACCGGCTGACGGCGACGCGGGGTCGGGCCGGTTCGGTCGACGCCGCGGGGTCGGGCCGGGGTCGGGCCGGTTCAGTCGAGGCCGCGGATGAGGTGCGGCTCGGTGTCCGGCTCGGACCAGTCGCACTGCCCGCGCCGATTCGCCCGTCCCCAGGCGTCCAGGGCGGAGGGCGGCCGGTCCGCGCCCGCCGGGCGGCTGGCGGTACGGGGGCGACCGGGCCCTGGCCGGGCCTCGTCGTCGGCGTCGTCGGTCATCGTGTTCCCCATTCCGGGACGTCTCTCCTCGCGGCCCCGGCGACGGGCCGGGCGCGCGTTCCTCGCTGCCCAGGTCAACGGTCGAATCGACGGCCGGCGACGGGTGAACCACCGGGATCGCTTTTCCGACATCGGTCCCGAGCCGGGCGCATCGGGCCTTGGCCGCAATCATCACCGGCAAGACGAGGGGTACGCATCCGGAAAAGGGAGCTGTTAGCGCCATTCGCATTGCATGCCGTTGACCATGCATTGAGGGTGCCCTAGCATTGAGGCCAGCTGATTCGAAATAACCGCAAAGCCCTTTTTCCGCCATCAGTCCCACCAGTTGCCGTCACCGCCCCGGGGGCACAGCGGAGCCGGCAGGAAGCTGCGTCGCCGCAGCCCAGCACCCACCATGACGCTCGCCGGGGGCACGATGGAAGACCACAGCAGCAGGGCGGTCCGGCGGGTCATCGCCGAAATGCACCAGAATCTGGGAAAGCAATTCAGCGTGGACGAAATGGCGCGAACCGCCCTGCTGAGCAAGTACCACTTCTGCCGGGTGTTCCACCGGGTGACCGGAGTGTCACCGGGGCGCTTTCTCTCGGCGATTCGATTCCAGCGCGCCAAGCACCTGTTGCTGGCCACCTCGTGGAGCGTCACGGACATCAGTCACCAGGTCGGCTACGCCAGCGTCGGCACGTTCAGCGCCCGGTTCAGCAGCAGCGTCGGTCTCTCCCCCTCCAGCTTCCGCCGGCTCGGCCGCGCCCCCGGGCGGGAGGACCCGAGCCGGCCGCCCGGCCCGGTCCGGTCCGGTCCGGCCGAGACCACCGGGCCGACGGTGCGCGGGCAGGTCCGGGCGCTGCCCGGCGAGGCGCCCGACTGGGTCTTCGTGGGGCTGTTCCCGGAACGTATCCAGCAGGGCAGACCGGTCAGCTCCACCGTGCTGCCCGGCCCCGGGCCGTACCTGCTGGGTCCGGTGCCCCCGGGCACCTGGTTCGTGCTGGCCCACGCGACGCACCGTCGCCGGCCGGCCACCGGCGTCCGTCCACTGCTGGTCGGACACCATGGCCCGGTGACGGTCGGCGTCCCGGCCAGGTCGGCCCGAGCCGACCTCACCCTGCGCCCCATGCGCACCTTCGATCCACCGGTGGTGCACGCCGCCGACCTGCCGTCGCTGCCGCGTACCGGCTGACCGGCGGGTGCCGGTGCGCCGGTCGTCACGGTCGGGCGGGCCCGGCATCCATCGGTGGGGGCCGCTCAGGCGGTGGCCGGCTGTTCGGCCGGAGTGGCGTAGCGGCGCGCCAGGTAGCTCTCCTGCGCCATCCGACGCATCGCCTCGAAGGCCACCTCCGACAGCACGTTCCAGACCGCCATCGCGGTGGCGGAGTGCGCCGACTCGTACTGGAACTCGTGCGTCACGATCCGCTCCGCGCTCTCGGCGTGCTCGCTGAACAGCTCGATGTCACAGTCGGCGTCCAGTTGCTGCAACGCGGTCAGCACGTGGGCGAGGGTGTCGCGGCCCGGGGAGGCGGCGTCGACCTCCCAACCGAGCCGGTCGATGAACGCGTCGACCTGGACCCGGGCCGGCCCGACGTCCGGCGCGTCGTCCTCCTCGGGCTGGTCGGGGAAGAGCGCCCAGATGGTGGCCCGGCACTGCGCGCCCAGGGCCAGTCCCTTGTCGTCGAGGGCGGCCAGTACCCGGCGCACCGAGGACAGGCTCAGTCGTCCGATGCCGGCCAGCACCCGGATCAGCCGGAGCCGGGCGAGGTGCTCCTCGCCGTACTCCGCCTGGTTGCGTGCGGTGGGGCGGCCCGGTTGCAGCAGCCGCTCCCGGATGTAGAACTTGATCGTCGGAAGTGGAACACCACTGATCCTGGCCAGATCTGAGATGCGCATCCGTCCCCCCAGGGTACCGGTGGCCACCCCCGGACGCCGTCTGCGGCGGGACTCCGCCGCCCGGCAGCGGGCGGCCCGAACGTGAACGGCGGCGGCACCGCCGTGAACAGCGGACGCCGGGAAGCACGGCAGGTGGCGGCCGTCGGCGCAGCCGCGACGACGGGGCCGCAACCGCCCGTGGGCACGACGGTGGTGCCATGGGCAGGGCGGGCACCTCGGGCCGTACCGGCCGGGAGGGTCGCCGCGCATCCGGGACTCATCGCACCTCCCCCCAGCACGATGAGCAACCTGAAAGTTGCTCAGAGGAATAGTAACCAGCATGGCCTGCGCGCCGGTTATTCGATGTTGCTGAACACGCTTCGCGGTTGGGTGCCGAACGCCACCCTTCCCGGCAAAGCTATTGTCGTTAGCTTTTCGGCTAGCTAAGCTAGCTTCATGACGGACTCCCGGAACAGCACCCGCCCACCGACCCGCTACCTGCACCGCCCCCAGGGCCGCGTCGCCTACGACCTGCAGGGCGAAGGGCCCCTCGTGGTGCTCGTCCCCGGCATGGCGGAGCTGCGCTCGTCGTACCGGTTCCTCGCCCCGGCCCTGGTCGCCGCCGGCTACACGGTGGCGACCACCGACCTGCGCGGCCACGGCGACAGCGACACCACCTTCACCTCCTACGGCGACCCCGAGACCGCCTCCGACATCAGCGCCCTGATCGACGAACTCGGCCGGCCTGCCGTCATCGTGGGCAACTCGCTGGCCGCCGGCGCCGGGGTCATCGTCGCCGCCGAGCACCCCGGGCAGGTCCGCGGGCTCGTGCTCGTCGGGCCGTTCGTCCGCAACCCCCGGCAGCCGCCCGGCATGCGGACCCTCCTCCGGGTGCTGACGTCCCCGCTCTGGGTGGCAGGCGTCTGGAAGGCCTACCTGCCCACCCTGTACGCCGGCGCCAAACCCGCCGACTTCGCCGAATACCGGGCGGCCGTCGTCGCCAAGCTCCGCCAGCCCGGCTACGGCACGGCGTTCTCCCGCACCGCGCGGCAGACCGACCACCGGTCCGCCGAGGCGCGGCTGGCCGAGGTCGACACCCCCGTGCTGGTCGTCATGGGTGAGCGCGACCCCGACTTCACGGACCCGGCGGCCGAGGCCGCATGGATCGGCGAGACCCTGCGCGGCGAGGTGGTCATGGTGCCCGAGGCCGGCCACTACCCGCAGTCCCAACAGCCCGGACGGACCACCGCGGCGGTGCTCGACTTCCTCGCCCGGATCACCACCCGTGCCTAGGGCCGGCCTCACCACCGACACGGTCGTCGCACGCGGCGCGCACCTGCTCGAAGCGCACCCGCAGGACGAACTGACCCTCGCCGCGCTCGCCGGGAGCCTCGGCGTCCGCGTCCCGTCGCTCTACAAGCACGTCGACGGCCTCCCGGGACTCCGCCGGGGCATCATGCTGCGCGCCAAGGCGAACCTGGCCGCGACGCTCGCCGAGGCGTGCGTCGGCCGGGCCCGCGACGACGCGGTCCGCAGCCTCGCCACCGCCTACCGCAGGTGGGCCCGGCAGAACCCGGTGCAGTACCCGATGACCGTCCGGGCACCCGGCCCCGACGACGCCGAGGACCAGCGGGTGAGCGACGCCGCCGTCCAGGTGGTCTACCGGGTGCTCGTCGGCTACCGGCTGCTCGGTGACGACGCGGTCGACGCCACCCGGCTGCTGCGCACGGTCCTGCACGGCTTCGTCAGCCTGGAGACCGCCGGCGCGTTCGCGCTCCCCGCCGACCTGGAACGCAGCTACGACCGGGCCGTCGAGAGCGTCGTGTCCGCCCTCGAGAACTGGAAGGGCCGGTGACCGCCCCGCCCGCCCGCACCCCACCGCCGGCCACCCCGGTGCCCGTCCTCTACCGCATCGAGGGCGCGGCCGTCGCCGCGGCGGCCGTCGTCCTCGTCGTGCTGGCGGGCTTCGCCTGGTGGTGGCTGTTCGCCCTGTTCCTCGTCTTCGACCTGTCGATGCTCGGCTACGCCGTCGACCACCACGTCGGCGCGATCGTCTACAACCTGGGGCACACCTACGTCGCCCCGTTCGTCCTGCTCGCCGGGTACGGCCTCGCGCACGCGCTCGACGCGACCGGGTGGACACCGCTGGCGCTCGTGGCGGCCTGCTGGTTCTTCCACATCGGCGTGGACCGGGCACTCGACTTCGGGCCGCGCCCGCTGCGCTGACCCCGTCGCCGGCGCCGCACCCGCGCTCACCCAGGGTCACACCGACGACGACACGCGGTGTCCACCTGCGCGACGGTGTCCCTGTCGTCCGCGAGGATGGCCGACGGGAGGCGGGCACCCGACTCGCTGGTCAGCCCGCACACACGGGCGTCGCGGGATGTGGCGTCCCCCGAGGGGAGCAGCGGTGACACTGTCGGACAGGCTCGCACCGGAGGTCGGGCGGCTCCGGCTCGGCGACGAGCTGAGCGTCAACCGGTTGGGCTTCGGCACCATGCAACTGCCCGGCCCCGGCGTCTTCGGCCCCCCGGACGACCACGCGGGCGCGCTGGCGGTGCTGCGCCGGGCGGTCGAGCTGGGCGTCAGCTATCTCGACACCAGCGACTTCTACGGCCCGCACGTGACCAACGACCTGATCCGCGAGGCGCTGCACCCGTACCCCGACGACCTGGTGATCGGCACCAAGATCGGGGTGGAGCGCGACAGGTGGGGCGACTTCGTGCCCGCCGGCGCGCCCGACCAGCTGCGTCGGCAGGTGGAGGAGAACCTGCGCCGGTTGGGCCGGGACCGGTTGGAGCTGGTCTACCTGCGCGTCGGCGGGGACGGGCTGCTGCGTCCGGGCGACGTCCGGTTCTCCGAGTCGTTCGCGATGATGGTGCGGCTACGCGAGGAGGGCCTGATCGGCGACGTCGGGCTCAGTGGCGTCACCGTCAGGCAGCTCGACCAGGCGCGGGCGACGATCCCGATCGCAGCCGTGCAGAACCGGTTCCACCTGCTCGACCGGGACTGCCTCGACGTGCTGCGGCGGTGCGCCGAGGAGGACATCGCCTTCGTGCCGTACTTCCCGCTGGCGGCGGGACTGCTCGGTACGCGGCACGGGCGGCCACCGCTGCCGTTCGGGCCCGAGGTCAGCGCCGCGCAACGCCGTACCGTCGACGGGATCGCCGACGCGCACGGTGCGACCCGTGCGCAGGTCGCCATCGCCTGGCTGCTGGCCTACTCGCCGACCGTGCTGGTCATTCCCGGCACCAGCTCGGTACGGCACCTGGAGGAGAACATGGCCGCCGCCCGACTGCGGCTGACCCCGGCGGACCGCGCCGCGCTCGACGCCCTGGCCTGACCCCCAACCCCCGGCACCCACCCCCAACCCCCGGCGTCCGCCGCCGAACCCCGTTGATCAAGAGGTTTGCGTCAACTTGAAGAT
>NZ_JBMDWU010000347.1:0-1756 GCF_048594385.1 Micromonospora sp.
GCCGACCCGGCGGCAGTAGGTGTCCCGCAGGACGCCGAGCACGTCGCGCAGCCGCATCTTCTGCCGGCCGGCGAAGCCACCGACCGGGAAGGTCCGGTCGAGGTCCCACAGGGTCAGGCCGTGTTGCAGGACGTCCAGGTCGGGGTGCCGGCGGATCGTGAACTCGAGCGGGTCGGTGTCGGCCATCAGGTGCCCGCGCACCCGGTAGGCGTGGATCAGCTCGATCACCCGGGCGGCCTTGTCGATCTGCCCCTCGGAGGTCCGGGCGACGTCCCGCATCCAGCGCACCGGCTCGTACGGGATGCGCAGCGAGGTGAAGATGTCGTCGTACAGGCCGTGCCCGCCGAGCAGCAGTTCGTGCACCGTCTTGAGGAACTCGCCGGACTGCGCGCCCTGGATCACCCGGTGGTCGTAGGTGCTGGTCAACGTGGTGACCTTGCTGATGCCGTGGTCGGCCAGGGTCTCGTCGGACATCCCCGAGTACGGCGCCGGGTACTCCATCGCGCCGACGCCGATGATCGCGCTCTGGCCGGGCATCAGCCGGGGCACCGAGTGCACGGTGCCGATGCCGCCCGGGTTGGTCAGCGAGATCGTCGTGCCCGAGTGGTCCTCCATGGTCAGCTCGCCGCGCCGGGCCCGCCGGATCAGATCCTCGTAGGCCTGCCAGAACTGCCGGAAGTCCATGCTTTCGCACTTCTTGATCGACGGTACGACCAGGGTGCGGGTGCCGTCCGGCCGGGCCAGGTCGATGGCGATGCCGAGGTTGACGTGCTCCGGCTGCACCAGCGCCGGCTTGCCGTCCACCTCGGCGTAGGCGTTGTTCATCTCGGGATGCGCGACGACCGCACGCACCAGCGCCCAGCCGATCCGGTGGGTGAAGCTGACCTTGCCGCCCCGGCCCCGGGCGAGATGATTGTTGATCACGATGCGGTTGTCCACCAGCAGCTTGGCCGGCACGGCGCGGACACTGGTGGCGGTCGGCACGTGCAGCGAGCTGTTCATGTTCTGCACGATGCGGGCCGCGACCCCGCGCAGCGGGACCGTGCTCGCGGCGGTGGCCGGGTCACCCGCCGCGCCACCGCCGGACGTCGTCCCACCGGCCGCCCGGATTCCGCCGGCCCGGTCACCGGACGACCCGGCCCGCTCACCAGGCGACCCGGCCCGCTCACCGGACGCGGGAGCCTTCCCGGCCCGGGCGGTCCGCGGAGACGGTGCGCTCGCCCCGGTCGCCGCCCCGGCAGGGGTCTCCGCGGCCGGCACCGGATCCGGAGCGGTCGCCTCCCGAGGCGGGACGGTCGCGCCCGATGGCGGGACGGTCGCGCCCGGCGGCGGGACGGTCGCGCCCGCACCCGGTCGGTAGTCGGCGAAGAAGTCGTGCCAGGCATGGTCGACGCTCGCCGGATCGGCCAGATAACGCTGGTACATCTCGTCGACGATCCACTCGTTGGGACCGAAATCCGCGAGCGGATTGTCCTGCGAGGTCTGCTGGGTCGACACAGCCGGGTTCGCCTCTTTCACCACAGATTGACGGCACGCGACGATCTCGTCACGGCGGACGGAAACCACGTCCGATTCAGGCTACGCCGACACGTGCCTGCATTGTGGACACGGCCTACCGTCAGATCCGACTCCACCGGAGGTCCGGTCCCGGGGCGGTGGGGGGGGGCGGCGCGCGGGTTGGGGGCCCCGCCCCCCGGGGGGGGGGGGGGGGGCGCGGGCGGGGGGTGGCGGCGGCGGGCGGGGCGCCCCGCGGGCG
>NZ_JBMDWU010000348.1:0-3560 GCF_048594385.1 Micromonospora sp.
GGGGCGTCCCGACCGGCAGGGACAGCAGTCCCGCCGCACCGGGATTCCGGCGCGGCGGCTCAGGGGGGGCGGTGCGGGCCGGTCAGGGCCGGGGGCGGCGCAGGCGCAGGGCCTGGGCGACGTAGTCGAAGCCGGTGACCACCGTGACGCCGACCGCGGCGGCCATCAGCCAGGGGCCGACGGTGGCGAGCCCGGCCGGCATCGGCCACAGGTACCAGGCGATGGCCAGGATCTGCAACGCCGTCTTGAGCTTGCCGCCCCGGCTGGCGGCGATCACGCCGTGCCGGATCACCCAGAACCGCAGCCCGGTGATGCCCAGCTCGCGGACGAGGATCAGCACCGTCACCCACCAGGGCAGCCGGTCGTAGACGGACAGCAGCACCAGGGCGGCGCCGGTGAGCGCCTTGTCGGCGATCGGGTCGGCCACCTTGCCCACCGAGGTGACCAGGCCGAAGCGGCGGGCGATCCAGCCGTCCACCAGGTCGGTCATCGAGGCGAACGCGAAGATCAGGCAGGCGGCGATCCGCCACCCGGCGTGGGTCGCGCCGGAGGTGACCACCGAGGCCGCGAAGACCGGCACCAGCACCAGCCGCAGCAGGGTCAGGCCGTTGGCCGCGTTGAGCACCGGCACCCGGGCCACCGGCGGCGCGGACTCCGCCGCCCCGGTCACCGCCGCGCCCCGCTCCGGCCGTCGTGGCGTTCCTGGCACCGCCCCACCTGGCTCCCCCGCTCCGTCCGGGCCCACCGTCACCGTTCCGCGCCGGGCGCCGCCGAGATCATCTCATCCGGCACGGCCACCAGGTCGACGCCCTCGGTCGCGGTGACCGTGGCCCGGACGAGGTCGCCGGGGCGCAACGCGGCCAGGTCGACCCCGCCACCGACCGGGGCGACCAGGGTGGTCGAGCCGTCGACCTCGGGGGCCTGGTGCGCCGCCCGGCCCTCCACCACGCCGTCGTCGACCGTGTCGACAAGCACCTCGACCGTGCTGCCGAGCCGTTCCTCGGCCCGCTGCGAGCACAACTCGTCGGCGAGGGCTGCGAGCCGGTCGTAGCGGCGCTTGACGGTGGCGGCGGAGAGCTTGCCGGGCAGCCCGGCGGCCTCGGTGCCGTCCTCGTCGCTGTAGTCGAACACGCCGATCGCGTCGAGCCGCGCGTCGGTCAGGAAGCGGGTCAGCTCGGCCACGTCCTGCTTGGTCTCGCCGGGGAAACCGACGATGAAGTTGCTCCGCGCGCCCGCCTCGGGGGCGAGGGCACGGGCGCTGGCCAGCAGCTCCAGGAACCGGTCGGTGGAGCCGAACCGGCGCATCCGGCGCAGCACCGGCTCGCTGGAGTGCTGGAACGACAGGTCGAAGTAGGCGGCCACGCCGGGGGTGGTGGCGATCGCCTCGACCAGGCCGGGGCGGGTCTCGGCGGGCTGGAGGTAGCTGGCCCGCACCCGGACGATGCCGTCGATCGCGGCGAGTTGCGGCAGCAGCTTCTCCAACGCGCGCGGGTCGCCCAGGTCCTTGCCGTACGACGTCGAGTTCTCGCTGACCAGCACCAGCTCGCGGACGCCGGTCTTGGCCAGCCACTCCGCCTCGGCCAGCAGCTCGTCGGGGGTACGCGAGACGAACGCGCCCCGGAACGCCGGGATCGCGCAGAACGCGCACCGCCTGTCGCAGCCGCTGGCCAGCTTCAGCGAGGCCACCGGGCCGGTGTCGAGCCGGCGGCGCAGCACCTGCCGCAGGTGCGCCGGGGTGTGCGCGTCGGTCTCCGGCGCGACCCGGGTGGGAGTGCCGTGGCCGGGCAGGGAGACCGCCGACTCCCGCCGGGCGACCGGGGTCAGCGGCAGCAGCTCGCGGCGGTCGCGGGGGGTGTGCGCGCCGATCGCCTCGCCGGCCAGCACCGAGTCGAGCCGGGCGGCGATGTCGGGGTAGTCGTCGAAGCTGAGCACCGCCTGCGCCTCGGGGAGGCTGTCGGCCAGCTCCCGGCCGTACCGCTCGGCCATGCAGCCGGCGGCGACCACCTTCGCCCCGGTGGCGGCGGCGGCGAGCAGGGTCTGGCTCGAGTCCTGCTTGGCCTTCTCCACGAACCCGCAGGTGTTGACGACCACCACGTCGGCACCCTCGCCGTCGGTGGTGACCTGCCAGCCGTCGGCGTGCAGCCGGGCGGCCAGCTCCTCCGAGTCGACCTCGTTGCGGGCGCAGCCCAGGGTCAGCAGGGCGACCCGGCGGCCGTCGGCGGGCGACGGCTGCGGGGCGGGCCGCGACGGGCCGGCGTTGTCAGGCGTGGGGGTGGCGGACACCATCCGAGGGTACCGGGCGCGGGAGCGGGCCCGACCGACGGCGGCGTGCGGTGTCGGCCGGTTCACCCCGCCGCCCGGCCGATCGTTGATCAAATGACGAGAATGCACACGACACGCCGGGAACACTCGCCGGAATTGCAATCCGATCATGGTGCAGCCGCCCGCCGCAGCCGACGTACCGGCGGTCAGACCGTCGTCGCGCCCACCCGGACCAGCCGGTCCAGCAGGGCGACCTCGGTGCCGGCCAGGCCGGTGGAGCAGAACACCGACACCTGGTCCGCGCCGGTGCGGCCGGGGACCGCACCGGCCAGCACCGCCCCCAGGTCCCGCAGCCGTCCCGGGTACGGTCCGACGGCGGTCAGCATCGGCGGGTCGTACGCCGCTGCCTGGGCCGGCGAGTCGGTGACCAGCACGTCGGCGGCGTCGAGCAGGTCGGTGCCGAACTCGTGCCGGTGCACCTGCTTGAAGCCGACGGTGTTGACGTGGGTGCCCGGGGCGAGATCGGTGGCGGCCAGCACCGGGGTGACGCTGGTGGTGGCGAGCACCACCACGTCCCGGTCGCGGACCGCCTCGGCGGCCGAGCCGACGGCGCGGGCGGGGATCCCCAGCTCGGCGCGGACCCGGGCGGCGAACGCCTCGCGGCGGGCCGCCGAGCGGCTGTGCACGGTCACCTCGCGCAGGGGCCGGACGGCGGCGGTCGCCCACACCTGCGTCCACGCCTGCCCGCCCGAGCCGATCACGCCCAGGGTGGCGGCGTCCGGGCGGGCCAGGGCGTCGACGGCCACCGCGCCCAGCCCGCCGGTACGCCGGGACCCCAGCTCCGCGCCGACGGCGATGGCCCGTACCGCCCCCGTCCGGGCGTCGTGCAGCACCACGAGCTGCTCGCCGGCCGGGTGGCCGAGGGTGTCGTAGGAACGGAAGCCGTACCACTCGTCGGTGAGCTGCCCGGCGGTGAGCACCATCCGCCCGCCGGCCAGCGGTGCGGACGCCCGGGGTGGGGCGACGAGCCGGCCGGCGTGGGCGGCCAGCAGGGCGTCCCGCATCGCCGCGACGGTGGTCGGCGCGTCCAGGGTGGCGGCGACCTGCCGGTCGTCGAAGAGCAGCGTCATACTCCCCATGCTGCAACCTCAAGCTGACTTCAACTCAAGGTGTGGTGGGGAGGATCACCCCACCCCGCCGGCCGGCGGTGCTAGCGTCGGTAGTTGTGGGCCGCCCCGGCCCCCCGGAAGAGTCGCCGGCGGTCCCCGTCCGGCCCAAAACCCCCGCAACCACACCAC
>NZ_JBMDWU010000349.1:0-16280 GCF_048594385.1 Micromonospora sp.
CACGCCCGCGCCGCCGAACAGGCCGATCTTGCCGCCCTTGACGTACGGGGCGAGCAGGTCGATGACCTTGATGCCGGTCTCCAGCATCTCGGTCTTCGGCTCCAGGTCCGCGAAGGCCGGGGCCTTGCGGTGGATGCCCCACCGGTCGTCCGCGTCGAGCGTCTCACCCTCGGTGAGGTTGAGGCACTCGCCGATGGCGTTGAAGACGTGACCCTTGACCGCGTCGCCCACCGGAACGGTGATCGGCGAACCGGTGTCGACCACCTCGGCGCCCCGGACCAGACCGTCGGTCGGCTGCATCGAGATGGCGCGGATCAGGTTGTCACCCAGGTGCTGGGCGACCTCCAGGGTGAGCGTCTTCGCGCCGCCGGAGAGGTTCACCTCCACGTGCAGGGCGTTGAACAGGGCCGGCATGGCGTCGCGCGGGAACTCGGCGTCGACGACCGGGCCGATGACCCGAACCACGCGACCGGTGGCCGTACTGGTCTCTGCCGGTCCCCCGGCAACTGCGGATACAGTCATCACACTTCACTTCCCGACGCGGCCAGCGCGTTCGCGCCGCCGACGATCTCACTGATCTCCTGGGTGATCCCGGCCTGGCGGGCCGAGTTCATCTCACGCGTGTACTTCTCGATCATCTCTTCGGCGTTGTCGGTGGCGCTCTTCATCGCCCGCCGCCGGGCCGCCGACTCGCTCGCCGCCGACTCCAGCAACGCCGCGTAGATCCGCGTGTTGATGTACCTCGGCAACAGCGCGTCGAGCAGCGACTCCGCCTCCGGCTCGAACTCGTACGCCGGCAGCAGCCCCTCGGAGCGCGGCCGGTCCTCGACCTGCATCGGACCGATGATCTTCGTGACCGGGTTCTGGGTCATCAGGCTGTGGAACTCGGTGTAGACGATGTGCAACTCGTCGATGCCGAGCACGCCGTCCGGCCCGGCGTCGCCGTCGGTGTCGTCGGCACCGGCGGTGAACGCCGCGATCAGCGTCTCGCCGACCTCACGGGCATCGGCGAAGGTGGGCTGCTCCGAGAAGCCGGTCCAGTTCGCCGCGATCTGCCGGTTGCGGAACCGGTAGAACGTCAGACCCTTGCGTCCGATGACGTAGAGCACCGGCTCCTTGCCTTCGGCGGTGAGCCGGGCGATCAGCGACTCGGCGGTCCTGATCGCGTTGGAGCTGTACCCGCCGGCCAGGCCCCGGTCGGAGGTGACCAGCAGGACGCCCGCCCGCCGCACCTGCTCGCGCGGGGTGAGCAGCGGGTGGTCGATCCGGGCGTTCGAGGCCAGCGCGGTGAGCACGCCGGTGATCGCCTGGGCGTACGGCAGGGACGCCGTGACCCGGGCCTGGGCCTTGGCGATGCGGCTCGTCGCCACGAGCTCCATCGCCTTGGTGATCTTCTTCATCCCCTTCGCCGAACGGATCCGCTGGCGAAGAACGCGTACCTGGGCCGCCATGAGTCAGCCCTACTGCTTCTCGGCGTCGCCGCCGGCGTAGCGGGTGACCGTCTCCCGGTCGGACTCGCCCTCCAGCGGCTTGGCCGGCGCGTCGTTGACCCGGCGCTCGTCGGCCTTGCCGAGGAAGACCTGCTTGAACTCGGTGACGGCCGAGTCGAGCGAGGCGGCGATGTCGTCGCCCCACTTGCCGTCCGCGATCGAGGCCAGCACACCCTCGTGCTTGTGCCGCAGGTACTGGAGAAACTCGGACTCGAAGCGACGCACCTCGCCGACCGGGACGTCGTCGAGCTTGCCCTCGACGCCGGCCCAGACCGAGACGACCTGCTCCTGCACCGGGTACGGCGAGTAGTTCGGCTGCTTGAGCAGCTCGACCAGCCGGGAACCCCGGTTAAGCTGGGCCTGCGAGGCCTTGTCCAGGTCGGAGGCGAAGGCGGCGAACGCCTCCAGCTCACGGAACTGGGCCAGGTTGAGCCGCAGCGAGCCGGAGACCTTCTTCATCGGCTTCATCTGCGCGGCGCCACCGACCCGGGAGACCGAGGTGCCGACGTTGATGGCCGGCCGGACGCCCTGGTTGAACAGGTCGGACTCCAGGAAGATCTGGCCGTCGGTGATGGAGATGACGTTGGTCGGGATGAAGGCCGAGATGTCGTTGGCCTTCGTCTCGATGATCGGCAGGCCGGTCATCGAGCCGCCACCCAGCTCGTCGGAGAGCTTCGCGCAGCGCTCCAGCAGGCGGGAGTGCAGGTAGAAGACGTCACCCGGGTACGCCTCACGGCCCGGCGGACGGCGCAGCAGCAGCGACACGGCCCGGTACGCCTCGGCCTGCTTGCTCAGGTCGTCGAAGACGATCAGGACGTGCTTGCCGCCGTACATCCAGTGCTGCCCGATGGACGAGCCGGTGTAGGGGGCGAGGTACTTGAAGCCGGCCGGGTCGGACGCCGGGGAGGCCACGATGGTGGTGTACTCCAGCGCGCCCGCGTCCTCCAGGATGCCCTTGATCGAGGCGATCGTGGAGGCCTTCTGGCCGATGGCGACGTAGATGCAGCGGACCTGCTTCTTCGGGTCGCCGGAACGCCAGTTGTCCCGCTGGTTGAGGATGGTGTCCAGCGCGACGGTGGTCTTGCCGGTCTTCCGGTCGCCGATGATCAGCTGCCGCTGGCCCCGACCGATCGGGGTCATCGCGTCGATCGCCTTGATACCGGTCTGCAGCGGCTCGTCGACCGACTGCCGGGACATCACGTTGGGGGCCTGGAGCTCCAGCTCGCGGTAGCCCTCGTCGGCGATGTCGCCGAGGCCGTCGATCGGCTGGCCGAGCGCGTTGACCACGCGGCCGAGGAAGGCGTCGCCGACCGGTACGGAGAGCACCCGGCCGGTGCGCTTGACGCGCTGCCCCTCCTCCAGCTTGGCGGAGTCACCGAGAACGACGACACCGATCTCCCGCACGTCGAGGTTCAACGCCACGCCGAGCGTGCCGTCCTCGAACTCCAGGAGTTCGTTGGTCATGGTCGAGGGCAGGCCCTCGACGTGGGCGATGCCGTCACCGGTGTCGGCGACGGTGCCGACCTCCTCGCGGGAGACGTCGGTCGAGTAGGAGGAGACGTAGCGCTCCAGGGCGCCGCGGATCTCCTCCGTCGAGATGGTCAGCTCGGCCATCCTCTGCTTCCTTAAGTATCAGGGGCCCGGGATACCTAGTACCGACCGGTCCGAATGGCGTCGATCAAAGGGCGGCGAGGCCGCTGGTCAGCGCTGCACGAGCGCGTTGCGGGTCTCGTTGAGGCGGCGCAGGACGGTGCCGTCGTACAGGTCGGAACCGACCCGCACGCTCACCCCACCGAGCACCTCCGGGTCGACCGTCTGCTTGACGGAAACCTCTCGACCGTACATCGCGGAGAGGCGGGCACCGAGCCGTCGCTCGTCGGACTCACTCAACGGAGCCGCCACGGTCACGTACGCGACCTGACGGTCCCGCCGGTCGGCGGCCAGCTCGACCAGCCGGGTGAGCGCCCCGGTGAAGGAGCGTCCCCCGAACCCGCCGAGGGCCACCTCGACGAGGCGGACGGTGACCGGCCGGGCCTTGCCGGCTAGCAGATCACGGGCCAGTCCGGCCCGCTGCCCGGCCGGCGCGATCGGGTCGGCCAGCGCCGCGGAGAGCGCGGACTGGCCGGCGACCACCTGGCCGAAGCGGAACAGCTCGTCCTCGACCTCACCGAGGTCACCCGCGGCGTCGGCACTGGCCAGCAGCGCCTCCACCCCGAGCCGCTCGGTGCCGTCGAGCAGCTCCGACGGCGTCGACCAGCGCCCGGCGACCAGGCCGGACAGCAGGTCGAGCGCGTCCGCGCCGATCTTGCCGGTCAGGATGCCGGTGAGCAGCGCCGCACGGTCGTCACCGCTGCGGGCCGGGTCGGACAGCGCCCGGCGCAGCCGCGGCTCGCCCCGCAACAGGGCGGCGACGGAGAGGATGTCGTCGGCGGTGGTCGCCACCGCCGACGGCTCCGCCCCGCGGACGTACGCGTCGAGGCGCTCGGCCGCGCCCGCGTACGACTCCCGGCTGGCGGCCTGCATCAGCGGGCCCCCGTGCTCTCGAGGTTGCTCAGGAACCGGTCGACGGTGCCCTTGCGGCGCGCCTCGTCGGCAAGCGACTCACCGACGATCTTGCTGGCCAGGTCCACCGCGATGGTGCCGACCTCGGCCCGCAGCTCACGCACGATGGTGGCCCGCTCGGCGGCGAGCTGCTCCTTGCCGGCCGCGATGATCCGGTCGGACTCCTCCCGCGCCTTGCCGAGGATGTCCTGCCGGATGCCCTCCGCGTCGGCCCGGGCGTCGTCCCGGATCTTGGCGGCGTCGGTACGCGCCTCGGCGAGCTGCGCGCGGTACTGCTCGAGGAGCTGGTTGGCCTCGGCCTGGGCGGCCTCGGCACGCTTGATGCCGCCCTCGATCGCGTCGACCCGGGCCTGGAACGTCTGTTCCATGCGGGGGAAGACGAACTTCATCAGCACGAAGCAGAGCACGGCGAAGGCGACGCTGCCAACCACGATCTCCTGCCAGATCGGGATGATCGGGTTGTGCGTCGACTCACCACCCTCAGCGGCGAGGAAGTACATGGATGACCTCCTGGTCTGCGGGACTGGGTCAGCCGGCCCAGATGAAGCCGAAGGCGATGCCCAGCAGCGCGAGCGCCTCGATGACGGCGAAGCCGATCCAGACGTACGGCAGGGTCATCCGGGACGACTCCGGCTGGCGGGCCGTCGACTGGATGTAGGCGGCGAAGACCAGGCCGACGCCGATGCCCGGGCCGATGGCGGCGAGGCCGTAGCCGATGGCGGCGGTGCTGCCGGTGACCTCGGCGAGAACGCTAGCGTCCATGGGTGTGGTTCCTCCTGGGTATCTCGCGTGACTCTCACGCGGGACGACAACGGGTTGATGCGGTGGACCAGTGCTCGCTGGCGAGCCCCCGCCCGGTGGATCAGTGCTCGTCGGCGAGCGCGCCCTGCACGTAGCTTGCGGTGAGGACGGTGAAGACGTAGGCCTGCAGGCAGATGACCAGGAATTCGAGGAAGGTGAGCGCGATGGTCATCACCCAGGACAGCACCGAGACCGGCGCCAGCCAGGCGTTGGCGCTGAGCATCGCGAAGCCGCCGAGGGTGAAGACCAGCAGCAGCATGTGCCCGGCGAACATGTTGGCGAACAGACGCACGGCCAGCGAGAACGGCCGGACGATGAAGGTCGAGAAGAGCTCGATCGGGATCAGCAGCGGCAGGATGAACCAGGGCGCCGGCGGAACCAGAGAGTTCTTGAAGTACTTCACGAAGCCGTGCTGCCGGATGCCGATGTAGTTGAACAGCACGTAGCTGATCACCGCGAGGATCGCCGGGAAGGCGATGTGCGAGTTCGGCGAGATCTGGAACAGCGGCACGATCGCGAAGAAGTTGGTCAGCAGCACGAAGCAGAACAGCGTGGTGAAGTACGGCGCGAACCGCACCCCCCGGTGCCCGAGCATGTCGACCGCGATGTTGTTGCGCACGAAGCCGTAGATCGACTCGGCGAGCCACTGCTTCTTCGTCGGGACCAGCTGCGGCTTCCGGTAGGTCGCCAGGAAGAAGATGATCAGGATGCCGACGGCGACCCACACCATCAACGTGATCTTGGTGAACCAGTACGAGTCGTGCGCACCCCAGGGCAGGATGCTGGGCAGGTAGAAGTCCTCCACGCTGGGTGGGAATGCCGCCTGGCCCGCTGCCAGGACGTTCGCCTGTCCGAACACCGCGTCCCTTCCTAAGTAGGCGTGCCGAGCCGGCGGACGACCAGGATGATTCCCCCGGCCATGCCGAGCACGACACCGATCCCGGTGGCGATGCCGCCGGAGTCGAGCCACTGGTCGACCAGCCAGCCGATGAAACCCCAGACGAGCATGCCCCCGATGAGGTACGAGAGCGCGGTCCAACCCTGACCGGCGCCGGTCGGAACGTCGCCCGGACCACCGGTGGGTTGGGGGGTTTGGTCATCAGCCATGACGGGGCGAACGATATCAGCCGGGGAGACGAGGCTGTGCCTCACCCCCCGCACAACCGTCGTTGTGTGGGCGTCTGGCGGGCTCCATCGTCTGGGGGCACGCTACTCCCCTTCCGCAAGGGAGAGAACGACCGCACGCGGACAGTTGCCCGCCTGCCCACCATGTGGGACAGTCAGGACACCTGTCGACGGGAATACACCCTGGTCAACCACCAGATGTGCACTCCGGTCCAGACCAACACGCCGGCGGCGATGCCGACACACAGTGGAACCAGCCCACCCCAGCCGGTCGATGCCACCGCCACCATGACCACCCCCAGCAGGGTGAACTTGGCGATGTAGAGGCCCAGCCCGACGGGCAGCACCAGTTGCGGGTTGACCGCGTCGGCCCTGGCCAGCACCACCGTGGTCAGGCTGTAGCTGACCGCCGTCACCGCCACCCCGGCCGCCGCGCCGAGCGCCGCCACGCCGCCCCCGGTCACCGCACCGACCAGCGCGGCGACCACCCCCAGCACCGCCGAGGCGGCCAGCAGCACCGGCAGGTGGCGCAGCCGCCACCCCTGGTCGTCGGCCACCGCCGGGCCACGTGCCCCGGGCTCAGCCACGCGGGTCTTCCGGGCCGTCGCCGTGCGGCGCGGCCACGACGGGCCGCCCCCGGTCCGGCCCCCACCAGGTGCGCTTCACGTTCTCCACAGCGAAAGAGTGTACGGAGCCGCACACTGGTGTCCGTGAGATGCCTCGTCACCGGCGCGACCGGGTACATCGGCGGCCGGCTCGCGCCCCGCCTGCTGGCCGAGGGGCACCAGGTGCGCTGCCTGGCCCGCAAGGCCGGTCGGCTGCGCGACGTGCCCTGGGCGGCGCAGGCCGAGATCGCCGAGGGGGACCTGCGCCGGCCGGAGACGCTCCCGGCCGCCTTCGCCGACGTCGACGTCGCGTACTACCTGGTGCACTCGCTCGGGCGGGCCGACTTCGAGGCGGCCGACCGGGAGGCCGCCACCAACTTCGCCGAGGCCGCCGCCGCGGCCGGCGTACGCCGGATCGTCTACCTGGGCGGGCCGGAGCCGGCCGCCGGCGGCTCGACCTCGCCGCACCTGCGGTCCCGGGCCGAGGTGGCCCGGATCCTGCTGGCCGGCGAGGTGCCCACGGTGGTGCTGCGGGCCGCCGTGATCATCGGTTCCGGGTCGGCCTCGTTCGAGATGCTGCGCTACCTCACCGAGCGGCTGCCGGCCATGGTCACCCCCCGCTGGGTCCGCAACCGGATCCAGCCGATCGCCGTCCGGGACGTGCTGCGCTACCTGGTCGGCTGCGCCGGCCTGCCGCCGGAGGTGGACCGGGCCTTCGACATCGGCGGACCGGACGTGCTCACCTTCCGGGAGATGATGCAGCGGTACGCGCGGGTGGCCGGGCTGCGCCGCCGGATCATCGTGCCGGTCCGCCCGCTGACCCCGGCGCTGTCCTCGCACTGGGTGGGGCTGATCACCCCGGTGCCGAACGCCATCGCCCGCCCGCTGGTGGAGAGCCTCATCCACGAGGCGGTCGCGCACGAGCACGACATCGCCAGGTGGCTGCCCGACCCGCCGGGCGGGCTGACCGGCTTCGACGACGCCGTCGCGCTGGCCCTGGCCAAGGTGCGCGACGCCCAGGTGGAGACCCGCTGGTCGAACGCGAGCGGCCCGGACGCCCCGGCCGAACCCCTGCCGTCGGACCCGGACTGGTCCGGCGGGACCGCCTACACCGACGTCCGGGAGCAGGAGGTGGCCGCCCCGCCGGCCGCGCTCTGGCGGGTCATCGAGGGCGTCGGCGGCGAGCACGGCTGGTACTCGTTCCCGCTCGCCTGGTCCGTGCGCGGCTGGCTGGACCGGCTGGTCGGCGGGGTGGGGCTGCGCCGGGGCCGGCGCGATCCGCACCGCCTCCAGGTCGGCGAGGCGCTGGACTTCTGGCGGGTGGAGGAGATCGTCCCCGGGGAGCTGCTGCGGCTGCGCGCCGAGATGCGGCTGCCCGGCCGGGCCTGGCTGGAGCTGCGTGCCGAGCCGGCCGGCGACGGCCGCAGCCGGTACGTGCAACGCGCCGTCTTCCTCCCCCGGGGCCTGCCCGGCCACCTCTACTGGCTCTCGGTCGCCCCGTTCCACACGATCATCTTCGGCGGGATGGCCCGCAACATCGCCCGGCACACCCCCACCCCCTGATCCCCACCCCCACCCCCGCCCCCTGTCGATCATGGAGTTACGGTGGACGGATCAGACCGTTCTGACCCGTTCTGCGAGCACCACAACCCCATGATCGACGGGGCGGGGACGGGCCCGGGCCGGCTCAGTTGCCGTCGCGGGGGCCGGGGGCGAGCCGGTAGGTGACCGACTCGCCGGGCGGGACGAAGTCGCGGACCGGGCTGTCAGCCAGGGCGGCGGCGAGGATGCGGCCCACCGCGTCGACCATCCGGGACTGCACGGCGGCCCCGACCGCGTCCCGTGGGTCGTCGGGATTGGCGGCGATCTGGGCGACCGCGAGCTGCGGGGTGAACGCCACCACCGACTCGGTCTCGGTCCGTTCCGAACTACCGGTCTTGCCGGCCACCGGGCGACCCAGCCCCGGGCGGAGCTGCTCGGCCGTGCCGCCGTCGCAGCGGCGGTACATCGACTGGTCACCGACCGGGCAGCGGGCCGCGTCGGCGGCGGCCCGGGCCACCTCGGTGTCGATCACCTGCCGGCAGTCGGGTCGACCGGCGGCCACCTCCTTCCCGGCGCTGTCGGTGATCGACACGACGGGTGACGGCGCGCACCAGGTCCCCTCGGCGGCCACCGTGGCGTACGCGTTGGCAAGGTCGAGCGGGGTGGTGGAGGAGACCCCGAGGGTGAACGCCCCCCAGTCGCGCGCCCCGGACCGGGCCAGCTCGGCGTCGTCGGGGGCGCGGAACCGGATGCCCAGCCGCTCGGCCATCTCGACCACCCGCTCCGCGCCGACCTTCTCGGTGAGCCAGGCGAAGTAGGTGTTCACCGAGCGGCCGAACGCGGTCCACATGGTGCGGTAGCCATCCATCCACTCGGGGGTGGCGTTGACCGGGCACCACCGGCCGCCACAGCTCGACCGGGGGTCGTCGGTCGGGAACCGGGTCACGATCCGGCTCGGCGCGACGAAGGGGGTCTCCAGCGGCAGCCCGGACTCCAGGGCCGCCAGCAGGGTGAACAGTTTGAACGTCGAGCCGGCCTGGTAGCCCTCGATGCCGTTGCCACCGGCGACGAGCTGGTTGACCGTGTTCGGGTAGTTCCGCTGCCCGGCCGGGTTGGGGGCGACGCTGTAGTGGCGGTTCACCGCCAGGGCCAGCACCCGCCCGGTGCCGGGCTGGACCACCGCCACCGGCGCCGCCCGGGGATCGTCCACGTCGTAGATGCCGGTCACCTGGCGTACGGCGGCCCGCTGCACCGCCGGGTCGAGCGAGGCGACGATCCGGAAGCCGCCCCGGCGCAGGGTGTCCTGCCGTTCGGCGGCGGTCGCGCCGAAGGCGGGCTGGTCGCTCCACCACTGGGTGAACCAGTCGCAGAAGAAGCCCCAGTCGTTGCGCTGCTCGGGCACGGCGGTGCAGTCGTTGGGCGTCCGGCTGGGCCGTAGATCGAGCGGTTCCTCGCGGGCCTGCGCCGCGTCGACCGGCCCGACCTGGGCCAGCGCCACCATCCGGTCCAGCACGTACGAGCGCCGGGTCAGCGCCGCGTCGGCGTCGCCGTTGATCGGGTCGTCGGTGTCCGGGGAGCGGACCAGCCCGGCCAGCAGCGACGCCTGGGCCAGGGTCAGCCGGGCCGGGGTGGTGGAGAAGTAGCGCTTGGTGGCGGCGGCGATCCCGTACGCCCCGGCGCCGAAGTAGGCGATGTTCAGGTAGCGGGTGAGGATCTCGTCCTTGGTCAGCTCGCGCTCCAGCGCCAGGGCGTACCGCATCTCCTGGAGCTTGCGGGCGGTGCTGATCTCGGTCGCCTTCCTGCGCTGTTCCTTGGTCAGCCGGGGGTCGTTGCTGAGCACGTTGCGGACGTACTGCATGGTCAGCGTGGACGCGCCCTGCCGGGCCCGGCCGTCGCGCTGGTTGACGGTGAACGCCCGCACCACGCCCCGCACGTCGACACCCCGGTGCTGGTAGAACCGGGCGTCCTCGGCGGCCACGATGGCCTGGCGCATCACCGGGGCCACCTTGGCCAGCGGCACGTCCACCCGGTCCTCGGTGTAGAAGGACGTGATCAGGGTGACGCCGTCGGCGGCGTAGAGGGTGGACCGCTGGGCGGTGGGTGGGGTGCGCAGGGTGTTGGGCAGTTCGGCGTAGGACGAGGCGATGCCGCCGAAACCGAGGCCGAACACCAGGGCGAGCGGGAGCGCCGCCCCGGCCAGCACCAGGCCGGCGAGGACGCCGGCGAGCAGCACGGTGAACGCCTTGTGGAGGGCCCGGATCATCAGTACTCCCCGCAGGAGTCGTCAGGACCCGCTCAGCATGACCCGCAAAACCGCCCGAACTCTCATCTTTCCCCGAAACCGGAGGAAGTTCGCGGGACGGACACGGCGCGCGGGACGGGACACGCCGCGCCGGTCACCCGGACGGGGCGTCCCTCAGCCGGCGACGCTTACGGCAGCAGCGCCGAGGTGAGCGGGTGCACCGTCTCCTCGATCTCGTCGGCCACCCGGCTGAAGCACTGGTCGCCCCGGCCCCACGGGTCGTCCAGGTCGTCGGAGTGCAGCGCGGTCGCCCCCTGCCGGGCCGCGTCGACCGCCGCCACCAGGGCCACCCCCCGGGCGTACACGGCGTCCGGGGTGGCGTCGGCCGGCGGCAGGGCGGCGGTGTCCAGCGCACCGAGCAGCCTGCCGAACTCGCCCAGCACGAAGGTCCGCGACGCCGCGTCCGGGCGCAGCGCCACCACGTACTCCTGCTGGTCTGCGGTGGCGGTGAGGACCAGGTCGGCGGCGTCGATCAGGTCGGAGCGCAGCTTGCGGGCGGCGAAACCCTCGACGTCACCACCGCGACCGAGCACCTGCCGGGCGGCCGGCGGGTTCATCTCCTCCCCCGCGTGCCACCCGCCGGTGCCGGCGCTGTGGCTGTGCAGCAGCGCGTCCGCGTCGGCCGGGTCGACGCCGAGCCGCTCCAGCCGCTCGCGGACGGCGAGCACCAGCAGCCGTTCGGCCATCGGGGACCGGCAGATGTTGCCCATGCAGACGTGCAGGACGGTGAACGGCGGCACTCAGGCTCCCCGCTCGTCGAGAATGTCCGGCGCGACGTCGCGGAGCTGGTCGAGGGTGATCGCGCCGGCCCGCAGCAGCCGGGGCGTCTCCCCGGTCAGGTCGACGATGGTGCTCGGCACCGGGTCGGGGCAGGCCCCGGCCTCCAGGTAGACCCGCACCGAGTAGCTGAGCTGGTCGCGGGCCTCCTCCGCGGTCAACGCCGGCGACTGGCCCACCTTGTTGGCCGCGGCCACCGCCATCGGACCGGTCTCCCGCAGCACCTCCAGCGCCACCGGGTGCAGCGGCATCCGGACCGCCACCGTGCCGTCGGCGTCGCCGCCCAGGTCCCAGGCGAGGCTCGGCGAGTGCTCCACCACGATGGTCAACGCACCGGGCCAGAACGCCTCGACCAGGTCACGGGCCGCGCGGGGCAGCGAGAAGACCAGGCCGTCGAGGGTGTGCCGGGAGCCGATCAGCACCGGCGGCGCCGCCTGGCTGCCGCCCCGGGCGTCGGAGAGGGCCTTGACCGCGTACGGGGTGAACGCGTCCGCGCCGATCCCGTAAACCGTGTCGGTGGGGAGAACGACCAGCTCGCCGTTCTTGACCGCCTCGATCGCCGCGGCGATGCCGCGGTCCCGGTCGGCGGGTGACCGACAGTCGTAGAGCATCACGAGGAGCCAGTCTGCCACGCCGACGCCCCGACGGCGTGCGGGCCGTCCGACCGGCGGGACGCGGTGGCGAACCGGGGGCGTCCGGCGAGGTCCCGGTGCGCCCGCACCGCCGTGTAACGGCCGTCGGCGGTCAGCAGCGCCGGCACCGCCCCGCCGTGCGTGTCGTCGTGCTCGACGCCCAGCTCACCGTCGGGTCGCAGCAGCTCGGCCGCCCGGCGCAGCACCGGCCGCAGCACCGCCAGCCCGTCCGCCCCGCCGAACACCGCCTCGTCGGGGTCGTGCCCGGCCACCTCCGGCGGGACCGGCACCGACCGTGGCACGTACGGCGGGTTGCACAGCAGCACGTCCACCGCGCCGACCAGATCGGCCAGCAGCCCCGGGTCGGTGACGTCGGCGGCCACCACCTCGACCGGCCGGTCCCCGGCGGCGGCCCGCCCGGCGGCGTTGCGGCGCAGCCACGTCAACGCGGCCGGGGACCGTTCCACCGCCACCACTCGGGCCGCCGGCACCTCCTGGGCGACCGCCAGCGCGATCGCCCCGGAACCGCTGCACAGGTCGACCACCACCGGTTCCGGCCGGGTCAGCGCCCGCTCGACGCCCCAGCCGGCCAGCAGCTCCGTCTCCGGGCGGGGCACGAAGACCCCCGGCCCGACCGCCAGCTCCAGGTGCCGGAAGCCGGCCCGGCCGGTCAGGTGCTGCAACGGCTCCCGGTCGGCCCGCCGGGCCACTAGCGCGTCGTACCGGGCCCGTTGCGCGGGGGTGAAGCCGTCGGTCAGGGCGAGCCGGCCCCGGGGCACGTCCAGCACGTAGGCGGCGAGCTGCTCCGCCTCGGACCGGGCCGACGCCACCCCGGCGGCGGCGAGGGTACGGGCGGCGCGGGCCAGCACGGGCGAGGTCCGCTCGCGTTCTGTCCCTTCGGACGGGTGGCGTGGGAGTGAGGTCACGCCATAATCATGAGGCGTCGCCGGTCCCGCCACGAGTGGGTGCGGCCGGGCGCACACCGACGGGAGGTTCGCCAGGTGGGGTGGCTCGACCGGGTCGATGACCAGGTTGACGCCCTCACGCATGCCCGCAGCCTCCAGGAGTCGAGCCGCTCGGCCGAGGCGGTCGGCGTCCTCGACCGGGTGCTGCGCACCACCGCCGACCCGTACACCCGGGCGGACGCGCTGGTGCAGCGGCTCTGCGCGTTGATCAACCTGGGCCGGACGGCCGAGTTCACCCGGGCCATCGAGGAGGCCTCCGGGGCGGTACGCGACCTCCCCGAGCCCTACCTACACGGGCACCTCAACGCGCTGGCCGCGCTCGCCGCGCACCACCAGGGCGCGCTGGACCGCTGCGTCACCCACCTGGTCCGGGCGGCGCGGGCGCTGGGCGCGGCGGAGGACCGGGACCGGGACACCGCCTGGGGCTGGCACGACCTGGCGATGGCCTACTCCTACCTCAGCTTCCACGGCTACGCGCTGGGCGCGATCGAGCGGGCCCGCCAGCACGGCGCCGCCGCCGGCATCCCCGAGGAGACCTTCGCCGCCCCCGGCATCCGGCTGCGCAACGCCGTCGCGCTGGACCACAACGGCGACAGCGACGGCTGCCTGCGGGTGCTCCGCGACATCGCGGCCGACCTGGCCCGGTTCGTCGACGACGGGCGGGCCGACCGGCTGCGGCCGAGCAGCCTCGCCGCGTACGGCTACGCGGCGGTCCGTCGGGCGGCGCTCGGCGACGCGACCCCGGTCGGCCCGGAGCCGGCCCGGCTGCTCGACCACGGCGGGGACAGCGCCCGCGCCCGGGACATGCGCCAGCTCGGCCACGTCTGCCTGGCGGTCGCCGACGGCCGCCCGATCGAGGCGATCACCCGCCTGGACTCGGCCCGGGTGTCGGCCGAGACGCTCGGCGCGGCGGAACTGTCCCGGCTGCGCAGCATCGCCTTCTCCCGGGCCGGTGACCACGCCGCCGCGCACCGCGCCGACCGGATGGCGTTCCGGCTGGCCGCGCAGCGCAACGACCGGCTGCGCGACGTCTACATCGACGGCATCGCGGCCCGCATCGACCACGAGGAGATGCGCCGGGAGGCCGCCCGCTTCGAGGGTGAGGCGCTCACCGACCCGTTGACCGGGCTGCCCAACCGGCGACGGCTGGAGCGCTACATCGGCTCGGTGGTGTCCCGGGGCGAGCGGGTGGTGATCGGCGTCTGCGACCTCGACGGTTTCAAGGCGGTCAACACCCACCACGGCCACCACTCCGGCGACCTGGTGCTGCAACGCATCGCCGGGGTGATCAACCGGGTGATGCGGCGGGGCGACTTCGTGGCCCGCTACGGCGGCGACGAGTTCGTGGTGGTGCTCTCCGGCGCCGGCATGACCGAGGCGGCCGAGGTGGCCCGCCGGATCGACGCGGCGGTGCGCACCGAGGACTGGGAGTCGCTGGTGCCCGGCACCCCGGTGGGGGTGAGCATCGGTTTCGCCGAGGTCGCCGGCACCGGCACCGCGCTGCGCGACGCCCTCGGTCTCGCGTTCGAGATCGCCGACCGGGAGATGCTGCGCGCCAAGGCCCGCTCCCGCGCCTCCTGAGACACCACCCCGTCCCCGGGTTTCCCACCGGCCCGCCGGGCGCACGCCGGCGCTGTGTGCCGGGCCCGACCGCGCGACCGGGTCAGCGGCGGGTCAGCTCGGTGTCGCCGGCGAGGCGGGCGGCCCGGTCCGCCTCGGCGAGGGCGTCCAGCACACCGTCCAGCTCCCCGGCGAGCGCCAGGTCGAGGTTGTACGCGGTGTAGCCGATCCGGTGGTCGGTGATCCGGTTCTGCGGGAAGTTGTAGGTGCGGATGCGCTCCGAACGGTCCACGGTGCGCACCTGCGCCCTGCGGGCGTCCGAGGCGGCGGCGTCGGCCTGCTCCTGGGCCACCGCCAGCAGCCGGGCCCGCAGGATGCGCATCGCCTGCTCCCGGTTCTGCAACTGGGACTTCTCGTTCTGGCAGGAGACCACCACGCCGGTGGGCAGGTGGGTGATGCGCACCGCCGAGTCGGTGGTGTTCACCGACTGGCCGCCCGGCCCCGACGAGCGGAACACGTCGATCCGCAGCTCGTTCGGGTCGATGGTGACGTCGACGTCCTCGGCCTCGGGCAGCACCAGGACACCGGCCGCGCTGGTGTGGATGCGGCCCTGCGACTCGGTGACCGGGACCCGCTGCACCCGGTGCACCCCGCCCTCCCACTTCAACCGGGACCAGACGCCGTTGCCGCCGTCCGGGACCCCCTTGGTCTTGATGGCCAGCGAGACGTCCTTGACCCCGCCGAGGTCGGAGTCCTGCGCGTCGATCACCTCGGTCAGCCAGCCGTGCCGCTCGGCGTACCTGGTGTACATCCGCAGCAGGTCCCCGGCGAACAGCGCGGACTCCTCGCCGCCCTCGCCGGCCTTGATCTCGATGATCACGTCCTTGGCGTCGTGCGGGTCGCGGGGGATCAGCAGCTCGGCCAGCCGCTCCTCCAGCGCCGGCAGGGTCGCCGCGATCGAGTCCGCCTCCTCGCCGAACGCCGGGTCCTCGGCGGCCAGCTCCCGGGCCGCGACCAGGTCGGCGCGGGTCTGCTCCAGCTCACCGGCGGCCTTGTGCAGCGGGACCAGCTCGGCGTAGCGGCGACCGACCCGGCGGGCGGTGTTCTGGTCGGCGTGGATGGCCGGATCGGCCAGCCGCTTCTCCAGCTCGGCGTACTCGTCGAGGAGGGCGGCCAGGCGCTCGCTGCTCATGCGGGGAATGCTCCTTCGACGGGTCCGGCGACGGTGGAACGGGACACGGAGGTCACAGGGGGGCGCAACGGACGACGCCCGCGTCCGGCACGGGGCCGGACACGGGCGTCGTCGGTGGAGCTACTTGGCCTTCTTCGCCTGGACCTTGGCGTACTTCTGCTGGAACTTGGCGACCCGGCCCGCGGTGTCGAGGACGCGCTGCTTGCCGGTGTAGAACGGGTGGCAGGCGCTGCAGGTCTCGACGCTGATCGAGCCGCCCTTGGCGGTGCTGCGGGTCGTGAAGGAGTTGCCGCAGGAGCACTTGACCTCGGTCGTCGTGTACTCCGGGTGGATGTTGGGCTTCATGTCGCCTCGGTCCTTTCGTCAGGTGGTCGCCGGGTCGCCGCTGATCCCCCGCCGCCTGGTGCGCGACGGACTCGGGCGTGAACCGGAACCGGTGGCCGATTGACCAGTGTGCCATGGGCGTGAGCCGACCCGACGGGCGGGCCGCACGATCGGTCCGGCAGTGGTAACGCCCGTCCCGGCACCCGCATTCCCGCCGCTCACGGCCCGCATTCCTCGCCCGGCGGACGGACCGGACCGGGTGGGCTCCTCCCCCAGGTTCAGAAGCCCACCCGGCGGGTCCGCGGGGCGGCGGACGCCTCCCCAGGTTTCCTCCGCCGCCCGTCGGTGGCCGGCCCCGGCCCGCTCGGCCGGGACCCGCTCACCCCCAGTCAACCCGGACACG
>NZ_JBMDWU010000035.1:0-8817 GCF_048594385.1 Micromonospora sp.
GCCGGGGCTGCCCACCACCCGGGTCGCCGGGCGGTGGCACGACCCCGCCGGCCGACGGGGTGGGCACGTCGTCCCCGCCCGACGGCCCGCCCGGCACGACCACCACGGGCACGTCGACCGGAGGCGGATCGGTTCGGCGGGGCGTCAGCCCGGGGACTACCGGCTCGGGAAGGTTCGCCGCCACCCGGGCCGGGTTCGTCGCCCCCGATCCGGGCAGCGAGTACGTCGGCAGCGGATCGGCCGGCCGGGCCTCGAACGCCGGCCCCCGGCTGCGGTACGACGCCAACGCGACGATCAGGAGCACCACCATCACCAGTACCCCGGTGGCGACCACGACCCATGGCGACGACGCCAACGCACCCGCTCCGTGTGCCCGCGGTTGCGCGCGACGCATGCCGGACATGACCCTCCCTGGTCGGCCCCGTCCGAGAAGAGTAACGATTCAGGCGATTGTCGGAAAGTACCCAACGTCCGGACTTTGTCCTAACCGGACAGTTTGATTCGTCCCGTCAGCCGCGCACCCGCAGCGCGTCCACCTGGAAGTAGACCCCGCCGCGTTTGACCGCCCAGATGGTGTACTGCCCGACCGGCAGCCCCTGCACGCTGAACACGGTCTGCTGCGGCTGGTAACGGTGCGCCCGCGCGCTCACCCGTTGCTGCTTCACCGGTCGCCCACCGGCGTCGACGACCCACACGTCGGCGTCACCGTACTCGGGGTCCCGCGAGGTGATGTAGTCCAGACCGGTGCCGGTGAAGGTGAAGCTGAACGAATCCCCGTCGTGGATGGTGTAGTGCACGTCGTCGCGGTGGTCGCCGTAAGGCCGGTTCCGGGAGACCGCCCACCGCCCCCGGTAGGTGATGCCCGGGGCGTCGTCGTTGAGCAGCGTGACCGGCGTCGGCGTCAGGGCCACGGTCGTCGGCGACACCGACGCCGACGGACTGGCCGACCGGGACGCGACGGGCGTCCGACCGGCCGCCGGTGGGACCACGCCGGTCCCGCCGCCGTTGGTCCGTCGGGTGCGGGTGGGCGACGGCGTCGGCGTCGCCGACGCCGGCGCGGTCGTCACCGGCACCCCGGGCACCATCACGGCCTCACTGCGTGACCCGGCGCCGTGCTCGGCGTACCGATCGTGACCCAGCACCGCCACCAGCGCCTTGACCAGCAGCAGGAGCAGCACGATCACCCCGACCGAGGCGAGCAGCCAGGGCGTCGCGGCGACCGCCTGGGGCAGTCGGGACGTCCACCGCGTCCCACGGGTGCCCGGCATGGCCCTCCTCGGTCGACCCTGTACGCAGAGATTAGCGACCGTCCGGTAGGGATGATCACCGGGGGCGTGGCAGGGGCGACCGAACGGTCAGCCGGTCCGGATGACGGTGCAGATCGCCGGGCCGTCCTCGGTGCCGCGCAGCAGGTAACGGTAGCGTTCCCCGGGCACCGCCCGGCCCTGGCTGTCCAGGAACTCCCAGCGCACCGACACCATGGTCAGCAGGGCGGAGACCGGCTCCACCTCCTCGATCAGCGCGTGCGCCGCGACCAGTTCCCGTTCCCGGTAGTCGGGCGCGGCACCGACGAAGGAGAGCGCGACCGCCGCCATCGTGCTGAACGAGAAGCTGTAGGTGTCGGCGACCACCAGCCCCGGCAGGGCGTAGCAGCCGGCGATGGTGGGCACGTCGCCGGTGGTGAGCGCCACCCCGTACCTGTCGAAGAAGTCGCTCAACGTGTCGAGGTCGGTGGAAGCTCTCACGGCGTCACCAATTGCCGCCCCCGGCCGCCGGCAAACCTCACCGGGGCGGGATACGCACCTCGATCTCCGCGCCGAGCCGCGCGCCGCCGGCGAGATCCAGGTCGTCGCCGCTCCAGAACCGGCCCGGGTCGTACCAGTTGGGCCGCCGGCCGGGCGGCAACAGCCCCATCGCCTCGTAGGTCACCGCCACCACCTCGGCGCAGTACGCGGTCTCCAGGGCGCTGTCACCCGCCGCCCGGTCGGCCGGCTCGTCGTCCCGGTCCCGCCGGCCCGGCAGCGGCAGGCGCAGCTGCGGCACCCGCCCCCGGGCCCACCGCCAGGCCAACTGGGCGGTGGACGGGAACGGGGTGCCGTCGAGCCGGGCCACCGTCCGCAGCACCGCCTGCTCCATGGTCGGATCGGCCGACGGTTCGAGCTGACGCAGCCAGGCCCGCTGGCCGTACCGGTTGGCCCAGACGCAGACCGCGTCGCGCAGGTCGTGCAGCTGCACACCCCGCTGGTGGGTGCCGGTCCACATGTCCCGCAGCGACCGGCCCAGCTCGGCGTGCCACATCAGCGGCGGCATGTCGTCGAGCACCACCGCCATGCCGACGTGGTTGACGGGACTGTTGGTGGTGAACTGGATGGCCCGGTCCGGCACGCTGCGCCCCCGGAACACCCAGACGTCACCGGTACGGGTCAGGTCGACGGCCTCGTCCAGGCTGATGCTCATGGGCGTCTACCCTAGGCCGATGCGGCAACGGATGCAGTGGTGGAAGGTCCTCGGGTTGGCCGGTCTCGCGGGGGTCGCCGCGACCGGGGTGGTCGTCGCCCGCGCCGAGCGGCGGCGTCGCGCGTACACCCCGGAGGAGATCCGGGACCGGCTGCGGGAGCGGCACGCCCAGGCCGCGACGTCCGGCGACGACCCGGCCTGACCGTTCCCACGGCCGGGCCTGGCCGCTCGGCCACGGGCGGTGTCCACGGTGGTCCCGACGGGACGGTCCGACGGGCCGTGGAGGGCTAGGCTCCCCGGCATGGACGATGCGGTCGAGCAGCAACCCTTCGTGTTGGCGCCGCCCGCCGCGCCGGTGGAGCGGCACGGCCAGGTCGACCTGCACCTGCCGGCCGGCCCCGGCCCGCACCCCGTGGTGGTCGTGGTGCACGGTGCCCCGCTTCCGCCGGGCGCGCCGGACCCCCGGGACTGGCTGCTCTACCGGGGCTACGGGGCGCTCCTCGCCGAGCAGGGCCTGGTCGCCGCCGTCATCAGCTACCGGGTGACCGACCTGGCCGGGCTGCCCGCCACCGCCGACGAGATCGCCGGCCTGGTCGAGGCCGTCCGGGCCGACCCCCGGGTCGACCCGCAGCGGGTGGTGCTCTGGTTCTTCTCCGGCGGGAGCCTGCTGTCGGCCGACTGGCTGCGCGCCGCACCGGACTGGGTGCGGGGGATCGCGTTGACCTATCCGCTGCTCGTCCCGCTGCCCGGCTGGGAGGTGCCGGCACGGTTCCTCCCCCTCGACGCCCTCGGTGCCGGCTCGACGACGCCGGTGGTGCTGACCCGGGCCGGGCAGGACAAGCTCCCCGGGCTGCTGGCCGGCATCGCGGCGTTCCTCGACGCCGCCGCCCAGGTCGGGCGACCGGTGCGTCTGGTGGAGGTGCCGGACGGTCAGCACGCCTTCGACATCCTGGACCACACCGAGCAGTCCCGCGAGGCCGTCCGGGCGGCCCGGGACGCGGTGGTCGACCTGATCCGGGCCGACTGAGCCGGGTCGTCCGCCCACCGCCCGGGCTCCGGTGACGGGCCGGATGTCCGGTTCGGGGCGCGAGGTCCCGCACCGGACAGACCCGTTCGTGCCCGATCGTCCCGTGGCCGGGGCCACCCGCACGGCGGAATCGCCGCCGGGGGCGGGGCGTTGTACCTGGCATACCACCGCCACTCCCCCACCCGAGGGGGACGGCCCCGGAACCCCGATCGCGGAATGCGGTCGCCACCGGGTCGGTTGACAATCCCCGGGCGCCCGAGCAGGTCCCCCCGATCGCCGGGCGATCCCCCCGAACTTCCGGCCACGCCCCACCCCCCTGTGGGCGTACGCCACACCCCCGATGCAGAGGAGCACGCGACCATGCGTACCGATCTGATCCGCAAGACCGCCCTGACCGCTGCCGGCCTCGCCTTCACCACCGGTGCCATCGCCGGCCCGCTGACCGCCGCCTACGCCGCCGAGGCCCGCACCGGCGCACCCGCCTCCGTGCAGGCCGAGCGCCGGCCCGCCGGCGAGCGTGAGCTGACGATGGACTACCAGGCGCAGCCGAACTTCTACTACTGCGGCCCCGCCGCGACCCGCAACGCCCTGTCCGTCCAGGGCAAGAAGATCGACGTCGACGCCATGGCCAAGGAGATGCGCACCACCGAGGCCGGCACCGACAGCATCAACGACATCACCCCCGTGCTGAACAAGGAGACCGGCCGCAAGGCGTACGAGAGCACCGAGATCCGCAGCGCCAAGGCCGACGACAAGCAGACCGACGAGCTGCGCGCCGACATCGTGCGTACCGTCGACGACGGTCGGGCCGTGGTGGCCAACATCGCCGGCACCGCCGTGGACACCGACGGCAACGCCCACTCCTTCGAGGGTGGCCACTACATCAGCGTCATCGGCTACCGCGACGGTGGGAAGACCGTGACCATCGGTGACTCGGCCAACCCGAACACCGCGTCCTACCGGATGAGCGTGGACAACCTCGCCGACTGGATCGCCACCCGCGGCTACTCGTCCTGACCCGCTGCCCGTCCTGACCCCGGACCCCGATCGGGCCGCCCCCCCCCGGGGGCGGCCCGATCGTCGTCGGTACGGCCGGCTCGCTCCCGTGCCCGGGGCCGCAGCGGTGGCGGCTCAGCGGTCGGTGCCGGCCGGCACCGGTTCGGCCTCGTCGGTGGTCGTCGTCGACTCCAGCCGGCGGGCCCGGCGGCGCAGCCACCAGGTGCTGGCCACCCCGCCGAGCACGGCCAGGACCAGGCCGGCCCAGGAGATGTCCTTGAGCCAGTGCTCGGCCGCCCGGCCCAGGGTGTAGAGCAGGTAGGTCGTGCCGAAGGCCCAGACCAGGCCGCCGGCCGCGTTGGCCACCAGGAACCGCCGGTACGGCACGTGCAGCGCGCCGGCCAGCGGCCCGGCCAGGATGCGCAGCAGGGCGACGAACCGGCCGAAGAACACCGCCCAGACGCCGTGCCGGGCGAAGCTCTGCTCGGCGCGGGCGAGCTGTGCGGGCCCCAGGTGTTTCGGGAAGCGCCGGCCCAGCCGGGCCAGCAGCGGACGGCCGCCCCGGCGACCCACCGCGTAGCCGACGGAGTCGCCGACGATCGCGCCGAACGCCGCGGCGGTGGCGACCCAGTGCGGCTCGACCACCCCGGTCGCGGCCAGCAGGGCGGAGCTGACCAGCACGATCTCGCCCGGCAACGGGACACCCATGCTCTCGACGCCGATCACCCCGGCGACGATCAGGTAGACCAGCCCCGGGGGAAGTGCTACGAGCCAGTGCTGAACGTCGACCACTGCGGCACCCCTTCCGACCCGACCTCGAACCCTACCCGCGCCGCACGGCCGGGTGGGGCACTCGGGGGCCCGGCCGTCCGGGCCTCCGGGCGGACTCCGGCTGCGAGCCACCCCCACGCGCGGTGGGGTCGCGCTACCGCTCCGTCAGCAGGGTGCCGAGCCGGTCGGTCAGGACCGGATCGAGGGGTCCGTCCACCTCGACGCTGATCCGGGTGCAGCCGGGCGGGCGGGCCAACCGCACCGTCAGTGGGGGGATGCCCATGAGCGGGTAGCAGAACCCGCCGTCGGCCGGCTGGTCGTCCAGCGCGCCGGTGAGCGCCGCCTCGTCAAGGTCGTCGTACGGGTAGGCGATGCATCCGCTGATCCGTCGCAGCAGGGGGACGAGGTCCTCCTCGGCGGTCCAACCCCGCACGGCCGGTACCGCGTCGGCGGCGGGCCGGGCGTGGTCGTCCCGACCGGCGGTCGGCCATGGCCGGCCAAGCGGTGGCTTCCCGGACGATCCGTCTCCGGAGCCGGCCAGGTGGTCGCGGATCATCCTGGCCGCATTCGGTGGACACCGGGCCAACATCCGGTCGAGTTCCTCCGAGGGCCCGTGCACCGCCAACAGCCAGGCGCGCACCTGCCAGGAGCGGGCAGCGAAGATCCGGGCAGCGTCGACGAAGAGCTGGTCGCGCTCCAGCATCGGCAGGAGCTGCGGCACCGTTTCGTCGACACGTCGCCGCACCTCCCGCGCCACCGTCGCGGCCGTCGTGCTGTGAATGCGCCACTGGTCGCCCCCGGACAGCACCGGGTGCCCGATCCGGTGCCGCCAGATCCCGTCGACGCTGCTCGGCAGCGCGGAATCCGGCAGCCCGGTCCGGCGACGCCAGCTCTCCCATTGCGGGGCCAGCACGAATGCCACGTTGAGGTAGAAGGCTTTCGTCGTCCTGGTGGAGTGGTCCGAGGACTGCACCTCCATGATCAGAGCGTCCCCGGTCGGAGCGTAGCGGCGGAAGATCCGGGTGCCGCCCTCGCGGGTGAACCCGTACCCGGCCAGGTGCGCGGCCAGGCCCTCGACGAAGGTCGGCAGCAGCGACCGGCTACCCGTCACCTCGGCTCCCCGGTCGGCCGGGGAGCGACGACCTGTCCGGCGGGGCCGTTCACCGGGGCTGGAGCAGACCGCGCGCGGCCATGAAGGCACGCAGCGTCTCGGCGTCCCCGGGGGACATCAACCAGCGGGGGATCACCGTCGCCGGCATCCGACCGACGTACACGATCCAGAAGTCGCCGGCATCCCGTACCTGGGCCACCCCGTCCCAGGCGATGCCGCCGGACTCCGAGCCGCTGCGCATCATGATGTTGTCGTCGGTGATGTCGTAACCGCCCTCGACCGCGTAGTCGTCGGAGCGGCGTCGGGCCCGCCAGCGCACCCAGGGCGCGTAGAGCATCGACAGCAGCCCGCCCACGAGCAGCACCAGCCACAGCGACGAGAGCCGGCCGCCCCGGGAGACCAGCAGGCCGGCCGCCCCGGCCGCCGCCAGCGCCGCGCCGATCAGGGTGAACCGACGCAACCGGACGCTGCTGAGCGCGGCGGCCACCCGGCCCGGGTAGGCGGGGTCGGCGGGGACGTCGAAACGGATGTGCACGCGGAAACGATAGTGCGGGCCGGCGGCGGTGACTCAGTCGAGGCAGAACTCGTTGCCCTCGACGTCCTGCATCACCAGGCACGACTCGTCGTACCCGTCGGCGGTCAGCAGGCGTACCCGGGTCGCGCCGAGGGCGACCAGCCGGGCGCACTCCGCCTCCAGCGCGGCCAACCGCTCCTCGCCGACCAGGCCGGGGCCGATCCGCACGTCGAGGTGCAGCCGGTTCTTGACCACCTTGCCCTCGGGCACGCGCTGGAAGAACAGTCGCGGGCCCGCGCCGGTGGGGTCGACGCAGGCGAACGCGGAGCCCTGCCGCTCGGGCGGCAGGGACCTGTCGAACGCGCCCCAGTCGGCGAACCCCGGCGGCGGTGGCGGCACGACGTAACCGAGCACCGCACACCAGAAGCGGGCGACCCGTTCGGGCTCCGCGCAGTCGAAGGTGATCTGGACCTGCTTGACCGACGCCATCGGCACACCGTAGCGGCGGGGTCCGACACGGTGACGCTCAGCGACCGGGGGCCGGCGGCGGTGCCGTCCGGTCGGGCAGCGGGGCGACGAACTCCAGCCGGTTGCCGTGCGGGTCGGCGGTGTGGAAGCGGCGCATCCCGGGCAGCTCGTCGTCGTCACCCCAGGTGACCGGGTGGCCGGCGCGGGCCAGCCGGTCGGCGAGGGCGTCGAGGTCGGGGCGCAGCAGGGCGGGGTGTGCCTTGCGGGCGGGCCGGAAGTCGGCCTCGACGCCGAGGTGCAGTTCGGCGTCGTACCCGGTGACCCAGCAGCCGCCACGGGCGGCGAGGGCCGGGGGTTTGGGTTTCTCGGTCAGGCCGAGGATGCCCACGTAGAAGGCCCGGGACGAGTCCTCGGTACCGGGCGGGCAGGCGAGCAGCACATGGTGGATCATGGTGGCACCTCCTCGTCCCGAACCCTGGCACGAGGTTGCGTGGATAGCAAGACGGACGTACGGTTTTGTTGGAAGACGACGAATCGGCAGTAAGTGTTACCTAACCTGGGCGACGTTCCGCCCGGTGCGACAGACTGCTCAGGACTACTCACGGTCGCTGGTGTGAAGGAGTACGACGTGGCGAGCCTCGACACCTTCGGTGCGAAGACCCAGCTACGCGTCGGAGACGCGAGCTACGAGATTTTCAGGATCAGCCAGGTGCCGGGGCACGACAGACTGCCCTACAGCTTGAAGATCCTGCTGGAGAACCTGCTGCGGACCGAGGACGGCGCGAACATCACCGCCGACCACATCTCCCAGCTCGGCTCCTGGGACCCCACCGCCGACCCGAGCGTGGAGATCCAGTTCACCCCGGCGCGGGTGCTGATGCAGGACTTCACCGGCGTACCCTGCGTGGTCGACCTGGCCACCATGCGCGAGGCGGTCCGCGACCTCGGCGGCGACGCCACCAAGGTCAACCCCCTCGCACCGGCCGAGCTGGTCATCGACCACTCGGTCATCGCCGACCTGTTCGGCCGCGAGGACGCCTTCGCCCGCAACGTCGAGCTGGAGTACGAGCGCAACAGGGAGCGCTACCAGTTCCTGCGCTGGGGCCAGACCGCGTTCAACGAGTTCAAGGTCGTCCCGCCCGGCACCGGCATCGTGCACCAGGTCAACATCGAGTACCTGGCCCGGACGATCATGGAGCGCGGCGGCCAGGCGTACCCGGACACCGTCGTCGGCACCGACTCGCACACCACCATGGTCAACGGCCTGGGCGTGCTGGGCTGGGGCGTCGGCGGCATCGAGGCCGAGGCCGCGATGCTCGGCCAGCCGGTCAGCATGCTCATCCCCCGGGTCGTCGGCTTCAAGCTCGCAGGCGAGATGCCGGCCGGCACCACCGCCACCGACCTGGTGCTCACCATCACCGAGATGCTGCGCAAGCACGGCGTCGTCGGCAAGTTCGTCGAGTTCTACGGCCC
>NZ_JBMDWU010000350.1:0-13930 GCF_048594385.1 Micromonospora sp.
CACGCCACGTCGTCAGGCGGCACCGCCGTCCCGGCCGCCACCACCGGTCGGGACGGGCACTGTGCCACCGGCGCGTCGGCGGCGGTCCGGGCCACCGGGTCGACCTCCGGTTGCCGGGTCGCCCCGGACCCCCAGACTCCCGCCGCCAGCAACGCCATGCCGGCGAGGAACGCGACGGACAGCAGCCAGCCACGCTCGGCCCAGAACGGCGGGTCCGCCGGGGACCGGCCTCGTCCGCCGGTCACTGCGGCTGGCCTGCGGCGGTGCCGGCACCACCGAGGAAGAAGTTGGCCAACGGACCCGCGACGGCGACCAGGATGCAGCCACCGAGCACCAGGCCGAGGCGGGACATGTGCTCGGAACTCTCGCCCCGCTTCACCGAGACCGCCATCATCGTGCCGGTGATCAGCACCCCGGCCACCCCGGCGGCGGTGCCGGCCCAGGCGATCAGGCCCAACAGCTTGTTCACCAGGGTGTTCAGCTGCCCCGGCGCGTTGGGGGTCGGGTTGATCCCGCCACCGGGCCCCGGGTCGGGGGCCATCGGGAGGCGGGCGAACAGGTAGGCCGCCGCGTACTGGGACAGGCTCGTGAACGTCATCGGAACAGCTCCTTCAGGGCAGGTGGCATCACCGGAGGCGTCGACGACGCTCCGGCGGTGACGGGGTGGGACAGGGCCGGCAGTGCGGGGTGCGCTGCGGCCGGCGGCGATCGGCTCAGAGTCCGAGGTCGCCGAAGAACATGACGAGCGGTCCGGCGGTCGCGCCGAGCACGCAGCCCATCGCGACGAACACCGCCCCGCGGAAGTGGTCACTCATTTCCCCGGGCACACCCCGGTTGAGTTGGATGGCCATCGAGATGCCGAGGATGAGCAGCCCGGCGACGCCCGCCGCACTGACCCCCCAGGCGAGCAGGTTCAGCAGGTCGTCGGCCGCGCCACCGGCCGGGTTGTACGGCGGCGGGGGCTGGAAGGCCGGCAGCGGGGAGGGTGCCGCCGCCGGAGCACGCGCGAGGAACGCGGCGACGATCCCGTACCCGGAGGTCACGGTGTCCTCCCCTCGCCGGCCGACCCGGTCGCCATCCGCAGCCGGTCCAGGGCCTTGGGCATCCGGGCGGGCTGCTGTCCCAGCCGCCACGCCGGAATCCACGGCACCCGGTGCACCGGCGCGACCGACCGCAGCACCCGGATGCGGCGGGCCAGTGCCGACGGCAGCCGGCCCGGGGCGTCGGCCAGCAGCACCAGACCGACCAGCCGCATGCCGGGCGGATGACGCCCCTCCCGCAGCGCGTTGAGCGCCCGGGACATCGCCCGCATACCCTCGGCGTTGGTCCGGGCGACCAGCATCACCGTGGCCGGCTCCGCCCGCGCGGCGTCCGGCCACCGGCAGCCGAGGTCGACGCCGCCGAAGATCCGGGACAGCGTCGTCGTGCCGGCGCCACCGTGCGCCGCGATCCAGCCCAGCCCCGTCTCGGACAGGGACCGCCGGGACCCCGCCGCCCCGGGACCGGTCCGGACGGACGGCGGCCCCGGTGGCATCCGCGGTGCCGGGTCGGTCATCGTCGCGGACCCCATGCACCCACCTCCTGTCGAATGTCGCTCCACTTCGTCGACGTCCCGGTTGAACCACCCCGGGTCCGGACCCGTCAGTACGGCGGGCCGGGCGGTCGACGGACGCCACTACGACAGGCCCCGCCACCCGGTTCACGCCGGGGACGAACTTTTTTCCACCGCGGTGGTGACCAGCCTGGGAGGCGACATGGCAGCGTCCGACAACGACGGCGCGGAGCCGACGCAAGGGTCGAACCGAAGCAGCGCGGCGCTGATCGGCGCGGCCGTCGCGGCCGGGCTGAGCTGCCTTGCCACCCCGGTGGCCGGGGTGGTCGGGGCCGCCGCCGTCTTCGTGATCGGCGCCCTGGGCGTGCTGCTGGCCCCGCTCGTCGCGCTGATCCTGTTCTTCGGTGGCGGCGGTGGGTCGGCCGACCCGGTCAGCGCCGCCGACGACTCGCTGGCCGCCGCGCAGGGCGACGGCAAGGGCACGCTCGACCCCGACCAGGTGCCCGAGGGGTTGGCGGACAGCATCGAGGACGCCGGGAAGACCTGCGCCCAGATCGGACCCGTGGTGATCGCCGCACAGATCGAGGTGGCCTCCGGGTGGGACCCGGCGAAGGTCGGCCCGAACGGGGAGAAGGGCATCTCCCAACTGCCGCCCGCGGTCTTCACGCGGTACGGCGAGGACACCGACGACGACGGCGACACCGACGCGGTCGACGAGGAGGACTCGATCGCCGCCCAGGCCAAGCACGTCTGCGCCCTGGCCGGGCAGGCCCAGGCCCTGCTCGACAACGGCGAGGCGATCGGTGAGGTGCTCGACCTGACGCTCGCCGCGTACGCCGTCGGCATCGACGAGGTACGCCGGGCCGGTGGCGTCCCCTCCACCAACGCCGCCCAGCTCTACCTCGCGCAGGTCCGGTCCCTGTTCGCCAAGTACCAGGGGCTCGGCGGTCCGCCGCCGTCGTTCCCGCCGACCGCCTCGCCCAGCCCCGCCTCGCCCAGCCCCGACGCCTCGGGCGACTGAACCGTACCGACCGGCGGAACCGATCCGACCGGCAGACCGATGAGGAGTGTCCATGACGGTGACGACCCCGCAGGAACAGACCCGCGCCGACGACGTGCCGCCGGACGACCACCCGCCCACCTCACCGTTCATCCTCTACCTGCGTGACGACGAGTACGTCGAGGAGTTGGAGCTGCTCAGCAACTGGGTCCGGCTGCTACTCGTGCCGATCTACGCCCGGGAGGCGTCCTCGACCGCGCCGTGGTGCGGGCAGTGGTGGCGGCACCCCGAGGCGGTGGCGCAGCTACACGGCCTGTGGTTGGCCTGGCAGGAACTCACCGGCCCGGAGGCGGGACTGTGCGGCCCGGCCAACTGGCACCGCGACTACCTGGAACCGGTGCTGACCAGCCTGCGCAACCCGGCCGGGCCGTTCGCCGGTTGCAAGGCGGGCGCGCACCGGGCCAAGGAGATCCCGCACACCGACCCGTACTGACCACGGCGGCCCGCCCGGCCCCGGACCTGCACGTCAGGTCCGGGGTCGGGCCGTCAGGTCCGGGCCGGGACAGGGTCGCCCGAGCCCCGGCAGATCGGGGCCGGGCGGGCCGGGGCGGCTCAGCGGGAGATCGGGGCGGTGACGATCGCGGTGCCGTCCACCAGGCCCACGGTGACGAAGGCCAGGTCCGCGACCGGCAGCGACAGTTCGCCAGTCACCTCCTGCGGCCCGGTCGAGGCGGTCCAGTCCCGCACCACGTGGGTGACGCCGTCGCGGGTCACCGCGAACAGCCGGTACCGCAGGCCCTGGCGCAGGCCGGTGGCGGTGATCCGGATGGTGGAGCCCCGCCCCTCGTCGGTGGTGATCGCGACGGAGAGGCTCACCCCCTCGGCCGGCGCCTCCCCGGTCGCGGTGAGCACCACGCCGCTGCGGTCGCCGAAGCCGGTGACCGCGGCGATCCCGCCGGCCAGGACGACGGCCACCAGCGCGGCGGCCACCCCGCCCCAGAGGACCATCCGGCGACGCCGGGCCGAGTCGGCGGGCCGGGTGCCTCCCGGGCCGGGGGCCGTCGCGGGCCGGTCCCCACCGGGGCGGCTGCCCGCCCCACGGCCGGTGGTACGCGGGCCGACACCCCGACGGTCACCCCGTCGGGGAGCCGCGACCGGCGTGCCGGACCACGGGTCCGGCGGTACGTCGGCGGGCGACCCGGCGTCGGCGGCCGGGGCGGGGGGCGGGGCCGACCCGGCGGCTGCCGCCGGACCGCCGTCGGCGGTGGGTGTCACCGGCTCGCCGCCGGCGGTGGGTGCCGGCGGGGGCGAGTCGGCGGGCGGGCGGGCGACAGGCACCGGTGCAGCCGGCTGACCAGAACCGGTGGGGGATGGCGGGACCACCGGCGGCGGGTCGGCCGGCAGCAGGCCCGGTGGCAGACCCGCCGACGGCGCGTCGGCCGGCGTCAGATCGGCAGGCGGCGCGTCGGCAGGGGGCAGGTCGGCAGGGGGCGCAAGAGCCGGTGGCAGGTCGGCAGGCGGCGTGGCGCGGGCGCGGTCCGGCGGTGGGCCGAACCCGGGCGGTAGCGGGAACTCGGGCGTCAGGCCGGCGAGGTCGTCCCAGTCGGCGGCGTCGAGCCCACCGAGGGCACTGGTCACGCCGCCCATCTCGCCCGCCGCGGACAGGCACTCGTCACAACCGGCCAGGTGGGCCTCGAACGCGACCCGGTCGACGTCGTCGAGCGCGCCGAGCAGGTAGAGAGCCAGGGCGGCGTGCTCAGCGGTGGGATGGTCACCCCCGGTGCGCATCACGCCCCCCTTCTCGACCCGGAGACACCGGTGACGGTGTGACGACCCCCGGGACGGCGGCCGTCCGGGAGATCGAGCGGGAAACCGACACGTCGCGTCATCACGACGACTCGGTCGGGCCGATCGCTGCGTGCAGCGCGCGCACCGCATAGTACGTTCTGGACTTTACCGTACCCTCCGGGATTCCCAGTCGCTGCGCGGCCTCGGCGACCGAGGAGCCCTTGTAGTACATCTCGACGAGCACCTCACGGTGTTCCGGTTTGATCTGCCGCAACGCCAACCGGACGGTGTGGGTGCTGACCACCCGGTCCATCTCGTCGTCGGTGGAGGCGAGCCGGTTGAGGTCGGGGATGGCCACCTCGGGCGGGCGGGACTGCCGGGCGCGCATCGCGTCGATGGCCACGTGCCGGGCGACCGTGTAGAGCCACGGGGCGATCCGGCGCGGGTCCTCCGCCAGCGTCTCCAGGTTCCGCCAGGTGCGCAGGAACGTCTCCTGGACCAGGTCCTCGGCGAGTTCCTGCCGGCCGAGGACGAGTCGGGTGAGGAACCGCAGCAGCGGTCCCCGGTACTGCTCGTGGATCCAGCGCATCAGGGCCTCGGGGGAGGCCCGTTCGGTCGCCGCGTCGCCGGTCACCCCGGGCGCTTCGTTGGGCACCGCCGACACAGAACGCCTCCCCCTGACGTACGGGTCACCCCCGTACGGCCGCGCCGTCGTCTCGACGTCGAGCCCGCCTAGGAAGAGAGCATAACCGTGCTCATCGGACGGTCGACCGGGCCGTCGACCGGTCGACAGGAGCCGCCGGGGTGCGGCGGTGGACGGCACGGCGGCGGTCCACCGGTCGGTGTCGTACGCCGGGGCGACGAGGGTGGCCGCGCTCATCGGGTGAAACGCAGCCAGCGGACATTGACGAACTCCTCGGGTTGGCCGCTGGCGAACGTGAGGTAGACGTCGTGCACCCCGGTCACCGGGCCGAGGTTCCCCGGCACGGTGACCCAGTTCTGCCAGCCACCGGTGCTGGCCACCGCGATGCTGCCCACCGGCGGCAGGCCGGGGGCGTCGAGGCGTACCTCGATCAGGCCGGAGACGCCCTGCGGCGCGCCGGAGGCCACCCGCACCTGGAACTGGGTCGCCGGCTCACGGCCGAAGTCGACCCCCCGGTACCCGGCCCAGTCGCCGTGGGCGAGGAAGCCCAGGTGCTCGCCGCCCTCACTGGAGGGTTCCTTCCGTACGCCCTGCTGCCGGTCGAAGCTGGCCGCCGCGATCTCCTGGCCCACGCCCCGGGCGGCGACGACGGCCGCCGGCTCCTCGACGACCACCGGGCGCTCCACGACCACCGGGCGCTCGACCTCGGGTGCCGGCTGTCCGGCCGTGCCCCCGCCGAACGGGGTGAGCGTGATGGTCATCTCCCCGGGCGCGACGTCCTGGATGTAGGAGGCGTCGTCGGCGACGTCGTCGAAGGGGAAGCCGTACGCCCGGCCGTCGGCGCTGTGCCGGTGCAGCACCCGGGAGTAGTGGTTGGTCACCGGATGCTGGTAGTAGGCGTCCCGGCTGGTGGTCGGCTGGTCCGGTTGGTCGAGCACCGACCGGTTGAACCCGGCCCCGAGGACCGCCGCCACCGGACCGGAGAGCTTGTCGTTGGGTGCGGCGAGTGCGCCGTCGCAGTGGAACACGTTGAGCGTGGAGGGCCGGTCGAAGGCGCGAACCCCGCCGTCGAAGGCGAACCGCCCGTCGACCACCCGACCCCGGACGGTGCCCTCCGCCCCGTGGATCCGCAGCTCGGAACGGCTGTACCGGTCCCAGATCTCGGCGATGTAGCCGTCGTAGTACGCCGGGTCGAAGCGGCCCGTCTCGATGCCCTTGCCCGGTGCGATGACGCGCAGCCCGTCGCCGACCACCAGCCGCTCGAAGCCGGGCTGGCGGGCCAGTTCGGCGAAGATCGCGTCCCGGCCGCCGTCGACCAGCTTGCCGGTGGCCTGCTCCACGTCGCCGAGCAACCGGATCGACATCGGGATGCTGAACATGTCCACGGTGGTGGTGTTGCAGAACATGCCGGAGGCGTTGTAGGTGAACTCACAGCAGTCGTGCAGCACGCCGAAGCTCGGGTCGTCGGCCACCCAGCCGACCGGGTACTGCAACGCCGGCCGCCCGTTGCCGTCGGTGACCACGGTGAACCGCAGCTCGCCGTCGATGGCGAAGTAGATCCGGCCCGACATCATCGGCAGGACGAACCGGGTCACCCCGGAATCGGCCAGCCGCACGCCGATGTCGGCGACCCCGTCCGGGCCGTTGTGCGCCGGGTCGGCCGGGGTGAACTGTCCGCTCTCCCGGACGTAGCCCATCGCCCCGGTCTCCGCGTGGGTGCCGACGACGTACATCCGGATCGCCGAGTTGGCGAACCGGCCCGTGCTGTTCACCACGTTCAGCGGCAGACCGCCCGAGGCCCGCGCCCGCGAGATCAACGGGGCCGCCACGAGCGGCACGCCGACCACGGCGGCGCCGGCGAAACCCATCCCGAGTACCCTGCGGCGAGAAAGCATCCCAAGCTCCGATCAACGACACGGCCATCGCCGCCGACGCCCGGTGTGACGTCGGCCCGGCCCGGCGGTAGCCACGTTGACGGCCCGCCGTACCCCTCGGTTCAATGTCGACCGGACCAAAATCACCAGATCCGATTCGAGCCCGGTGAACCGGGGACATCGCGCATCCGTCACGACAGCGATGTCGCCACGCCGGAAGGGACACCTCCCGTGAAATCCGATCACCCCTCCGTACTCGCCCGACTGGGGTCGATCCCCCGTCGTACCGCAGCCCTCGTCGTCGCCGGACTCGCCGTGTTGTCCATGGTGGTGGCCGCTGTCGGCTGGGGCGCGGCCGAGGCCCGCGACGACGACCTGACCGGTCGGCCCGTCTCCAAGGAACACCTGACGACCATCCAGGCCGCCGCCCGCTCGTGCCCGACGCTCACCCCGGCCCGGCTGGCCGGGCAGCTGATGGCCGAGTCGGGGTTGGACGGTCGGGCCGACCGGACCACCTCCGGCGGGCAGGGCATCGCCGGTCTCGACACCGCCGCGTGGAAGTCGTGGGCACCGTGGCCCGGCGCGGAGCGTTCCGATCCGGCCGCGAACATCCTCGCCCTGGCCCACCTGATGTGCGACCTCAGCGGCCAGGTCCGGCTGGCCGACGTCGCGGGTGACACCTGGCGGCTCTCGCTGGCGGCGTTCCACACCGGCCTCGACGAGGTACGTGACGCCAAGGGGGTGCCCACCGACGCGGTCGAGTACGTCGACCAGGCCAGCGGGTACGCCGCCTACTACGGCAAGCTGACCGCGTTCGGCGGTTCCGGCCAGCCCCGCCCCAGCTCCGGCGTCCAGCAGCCCAAGGCGGTGCCCGGCAGTTACACGGCGCTCGTCGTCCGGGGCGGTTCGGTCTGCCCCGAGGTGACGCCGCCGCTGGTCGCCGCCCAGCTGATGGCGCTGTCCGGGTTCGACGCCAACCTGCTCGGCCCCGAGGGGCAGCGGGGTGTCGCGCAGTTCCGGCCCGAGGTGTGGCAGGCGTACGGCCCGTCCGACGCCTCGGCGTGGGACCCGCAGGCGGCGATCCCGGCGGTCGGCACGGCCCTGTGCGCCCTGCACAGGGAGCTGTCCGGGCTGGAGGGTGACCCGTCGCTGCTGGCGCTGGCCGCGTACCGCAACGGCCCGGCCGCCGTGCGCCAGGCCGGCGGCGACCTGGACGCCGGGACGCAGGCGTTCCTGCGGACCGTGCGGGAGCACACCGACTACTACGCCCTGGACAACCGGCTGCGGCCGGCACCGCCGTCGGCGTCGCCGTCGCCCAGCCCGACCGTGACGCCCCCGGCGTCACCGTCGCCCAGCCCGAAGGGCAGCTCGACCGCCCCGCCGCCACCCGCGAGCCCGTCGGCCAAGCCGGCGGCGGCCCCGACCCGGCCGGCCGGCACCAAGCAGCTCGTGGGCAAGGAGACCGGGCTGTGCGTCACCGCCGGGACCAGCGACGGGGTACGGGCGGTGCTGAACAAGTGCCGGGAGGAGCGGTCGCAGTGGTGGGACTTCCGCTCCGACGGCAGCGTCCGGGCCAACGGGCTCTGCCTCGACGTGGCCTGGGGTGAGAAGAAGGACGGCACCCCCGTGCAGGTCGCGGTGTGCAGCGGCAATCCCGCCCAGAAGTGGGAGTGGATCGAGCACAACGGCCGCACCTCCCTGTTCAACCGGGAGACCGACCGCTGCCTGGACGTCGACGGGCACGGCGTCGGCGCGCCGATGATGTCCTGGATCTGCGTGTTCAACCCGAAGCAGACCTTCACCCGGCGGTAGCCGTACCGACAGGCGGGCTCCGGTGGGCACGTTGCCCACCGGAGCCCGTCGCGTCGGAACCACCGGGGCCCGGCGGTTACCGGGGCCCGGTACCGGTGTCGCAGGCCGGGCCGGGCACGACCGGTAGCGGAATCAGCCGGCGAACCGGCGGCGGCGCAGCCGCAGGCCGAAGACCACGGCGACGCCGCAGAGCAGCGCGATGCCGAGGATGACGGCGAGCGCCGCGCCGGTGCTGCCCTGCTGCTGGCTGGCCACCTGGTTGCGGTCGTCGACCGCCACCGACACCGAGGCGGCCGGGTTGATCATGCCGGAGCCGTACTTGGCGTCGGGGGCCGCGCCGATCGCGTCGGCAGTGCTGCGGATACGCTCCTTGACCTGGGCGGCGGTCAGGTCGGGCTGGGCCGCCCGGATCAGCGCCGCCTGCCCGGCGACGAACGCGACGGCGAACTCGGTGCCGGTGTTGCTGACCGCCTTGCCCCCGCCCACGCCGAGGCTCGCCACGTCCACCCCGGGCGCGACCACCTCCACCGCGCCCTGCACGTACTGCTCGGCGAGCTGGTCGCCGGCACCGACGCCACCGGTGAACAGCAGCGCACCGCCCCCGGACCGGCCGGCCGGGGACGGCGGCGTCACGGCCCTGGTCGGCGCACCGGCCACCAGCAGGACGTCGTGGTCGAGGGCGGTGGCCACGGAGGACGCCACCGCCGGGTCACCGAGGTCGACGTGGGAGCCGACCGCGACCACCGACGCACCGGCGCTGACCGCCACCTCGATGGCGTTCGCCGCGTCGGCCGCCCGCGCGGCGCCCGAACCGCGGACCACCCGTACGGGCAGGATGGTGGCGTCCGGCGCGATGCCCACCGGGCTGCCGTCGACGCTGCTGTCACCGGCGATGATGCCCGCCATCGCGGTGCCGCTGCCCAGGCAGTCGGTGTCCCCGCGCCCGTTGCCGACGGTCACGTCCGCACCGACCGCCACCCGGCCGCTGAGCTGCTGCACACTCGCGTCGACGCCGGTGTCGACCACTGCCACCTTGACCCCGTTGCCACGGGTCAGGGTCCAGGCGCTGTCGGCGGCCATCCGCAGCTGCGCCCAGTCCGACCGGCTGCTCGACCCGGTGGTGGCGGTGCACTTCGGGCCGTTCGCGCCCGGTCGGGGGCTGCCGCCCGTCCGGGTGGGGCTCGGATTCGGGCTCGGGCTGACGGCCTTGGGGGTGGGGTCGGCCGCGCCGGAGGGCCGGGCACTCGGGGTGGGCCGCTTGCCCGTCGGGAGCTGGCCGTACTTCACCCCCTCACCGGCCGCGTCCCAGGGCAGCACGAGTTGCCAGCCGGCCTTGAGCCGGCCCGGGTCGGTCAGCCGGGACCCGTCGGGCTGCACCCGGCCGGTGTTGAGGTGGTAGATCTCCGCGGACCGTTCGCCGCTGCCGAGGAACCGCCGCGCGATCGCCGTCAGGCTCTCCGGCTGGCCCTGGTACTGCGCCGCGACCACGTAGTACTTCACGTACGGCTGCGGATCGCTGGTGGCCTTCGCCACAGCCGGCCCGGTCGGCGCCATCAGCACGCAGCCGGCCATCGCCACCGCGAGCAGGCGGGCAAGGATCGAGCGCTTCGCCAGCACTGGGTGTCCCCCTTCAGTCACCATGGCCGAGCGTCACCGGCCTTCACCGTCTATTGCGGATCAGCGGCCGGTCCGTTCAAATCAATCTGAACCAGATTTCCATGATCCTCGTCATGAGGTCAGCCGAGGGTACCGGCCGCCGATGACGGGAACGTCTCCTCGGGCCGTCCCCCCGGTGGGGACAGCTGACCGGCAGACGGGCGACCGTCCACCACCGACGGTGGCGGCGAACGACCGGCCGGGCGATCAGGTGCCGGTGGAGACGAAGGTGGGGCGGCGGTGAACGGGCTCGGGCGCACGGTGGAACCGATCGGCGGCAACGGCTTGGACCGGGTGCCGGCCACCCGCCGTTTCGACCCGCGCCGGCACCGCCGCATCGCCGGCCTGTACGACCTCTGGCTGGCCCCGGGCCCCGGCGGACGGCTGGTGGTACCCACCGCCCCGGGTCGGCCGCTCGACGCGCGGGCCGTCGCCACCCTGGTCCGGCACGGCGCGGACGCGGCGCAGGACGTCCGGATCCTCGCCGACGACGGGGCCCGGCACCTCGACCTGTTCACCGAGGTGGCCGGGTTGCTCGGGCACGACGTGCTGGTCAGCCCGGACGGCTCGGACATCAGGCACGCCATCGACCGGTCGGCCACCGGGTCCACCCACCCGACCACCGACAGCGGGCCACTGGACGCGGTGCCGCTGGACCGGGTGACCCGTCAGCCGATGGACTGGCTCGTGCTCCAGCCACCGGATCTCGCCACCTCCCTGCCGGGCTGGTTCGCGGTGGACGACGGGCTGGTCCGTCCCCGTACCGGGGTGGTGGGGTTGCCGCTGCCCGACGGCCTCGCCCTGGCGACCCGGGCCGACTTCGTGACCAGGCGGGCCACCGCACACCGGCTCGGCGCGTCGACCGGGGTGGTCACCGTCGCGGTCACCGCCCGCTCCGGCGGGTTCCTCGTCGGCACCTACAGCGGCACCCAGGACGTGCACAGCGGCGGGCAGCTCGCCGCGCTCCTCGGCGACCTGCCGCTCTACGGCGCCGACCTGCGGCTCTGGCTGACCTGGCCGTCCGACGCCGACGAGCAGGCCCGACTCGTCGCGGAGGTGGTCGAGCTGGCCGAGACGACCGGGGCCACCGTCTGGACCCCACCCGCGGGCGGCCGGGCCGAGCTGATCGACGACCGGCGCGACCTGCGGGCGTTCGACCCGACGGGCGCGGTCGCCGCGTGGCAGGCCCACCGGCCGAGGTACGCCGACGGCCCGTCGACCCTGGACGCGACCCCCGAGGGGCTGCTGGTGTCCCGACGCGACCGGGAACGGGTCGAGGTCACCTCCCCCGCCGCCGGAGCCGTCGACACCGGCGCGGCCGACGGCCACCCGGGACCGGCCCGCGCCGACGATCCGGCCCCCGGACCGGACGGTGCCACCGCGTCCCCCTCGGCGGACCCGGCCGACGCGGCACCCCCGACACCGGACGGTGCCGAAGCCGCGGTGGCGGAACAGCCGGCCGTGCCCCTCCCCCGGCCCGCCCTGGTCACCGAGAGCCGCCGCGCGGCCGACTACGGCCCGCCCTGGTTGCGGCGCGGTCAGCAGGTCAACGCCGAGACGTTCGAGGCGTACGTCCTCGTCGAGGGTGACCCGGCGCGGGCGGTCGGCGACGGGTTGCCCGGCGTCGAGTTGTTCGTGCCCGCGTTCCTCGACCCACGGTCGGCCCCGGCCGGCAGCGACCTGCTGCGGGTGCGGATCTCCCCGGGCGGCGCGATCCCGATGGCGGTGCTACGGGCGCACGTGCCGGCGCGGTTCAAGTACGTCCTGGGCAGCCCCGACACCTACCTGCTGCCGGCCGCCCGGCTGGACCGGGTCCGGCTGGTGGGCGGTTTCCGCTGCGACGGGTTCAGCCGCCTGCTGCCCACCGTGGACGCCGACGGCGAGCCCCTGCGGATCCGTGCCGCGCCCACCAACCGCTCGGTCGCCGGGCTGCCGAACGACGTCCGCCGCTGGCCCGGCTTCGGCACCCGGCAGGCGTACGCGCTGCTGCCGGCCCGGTCCCGGGGGCTGCCCCGGGGCTGGCTGCCGCTCTACCAGCAGCGGCCGGTGGCCCGGCCGGGCCGGTTGCTGGTCGAGGTGCGGGTGCCGGCGGGACGCACCGTCGACGTCGGGGCCACCCACACCATGCTGGCCGGGTTGACCCTGGTCCGCACCAGGGTGGACCGGCTGCACCGGGCCGGCGTGGACCTGGTCCTGGGCAGCCGCTCGTACGACCGGATCGTGGTGCAGCGCGCCTTCCGGGCGCAGGGGGGCGGGTGGCAGCGGATCGGGCAGGTCACCCCGGGGCCGCTGCCGTCCGCCGTCGCCGGCCTTCAGTCCGCCGTACCGGCCCGGGTGGACCCGCCGTCGACCGGGGACACCTGAACCGACCACCGGCCGGCCGGCACCGGTCCGATCACCACCGGCACGCACCGCCCCCCGGTGTCCGTGGCGAGTCGCCGCGCCCCGGCCAGCTCCGCACCGGCCAGGCCGGGGGTGAACACCACGTACGGCGCGGGCGGGTCGACGTCGGGTGCGCTCGCCGCCGGCAGCCCCGGCAGCGACCGGCACCCCTGCGGGGCCTGCCCGCCGAGCACGTCGCCCACCGTGGCCACGCCGATCCCCCCGGCCCGCAGCCGCCCGGCGAACAGGGCGGCCGTGCGCCGGCAGTCGTCGGTGTCGCCGACCAGGGTGAGCACGTCGGGTGCCCGCCCGAGGTCGACGTGCAACCGCCACGGTCCCCGGTGGCCCAGCACCAGGGGCAGGGTCGCCGGGGGCGCGGTCTCGTCCGGGCCGAGCCAGGCGTACGCGGGCGCGCCCCGGCCCGCCGCGACCCCGACCAACCGGACCCGGATCGGCCCGAGTCCGGTCTCCAGCTCGGTGCTCAGGTACGGGACCTCGTTGCCGGCCGGCACCGCCGGACGCGGCAGATCCACCTCGGCCGACGCGCCGCCGCTCCCGGCGGATGCCCCTGCGGCCGACGCGGTGGCGGTCCCGGTCGGCTGCGGCGTCGGGGTCGGCGACACCGCCGAGGCCGGGACGGTCGGCGTGGCCGGCGGCACGGCCCGTGGCTGCGGGGTTGCGGTCGCCAGCGGCGGCACGGCTGACGGAACAACCGGTGGCGGCGGGACGGCCAGCGGCGTTTCCGGGCCCGCCGCCGGAACGGCCGGCGGTTGCAGGACGGCCGGCGGCTGCGGTGGGTCGATCGGGGTCGGTCGGGGTGGTGCCGACTGTGGTGCCCTGGGAGGCCAGACCGGCTTCACGGGCAGCCCGCCCGTCGTCGCGGGGGATGACGGACGGGTGCCGAGGACCGCCTCCGGTGCCGCCGCCTCGGCCCCCGCTCCCGGCGCGGGCACCGACGCCGGCACGGAGGCCGCCCCCGGGACCGGTTCCGTCACCGGGGGTTCCGCCGACCCCGGGATGGACGCCGCAGCCTCGCCTGCGGTCGGCTCCGGCCGGGTCGTCGACCCCTCGACCGGCACCGGCACCGGTGGCGACGCTGGGCCCGACAGTGCCGCCGGCACCGGCGCCGAGGTCGGCACCGGCGCTGAGGTCGCCCCCGGCGGGGAATTCGGTTCCGGCGGGGAGGTCGGCCGGGGTGGGGAGGTCGGTTCCGGCCGGACCGA